>WAPZ01000736.1 GCA_015520535.1 Candidatus Heimdallarchaeota archaeon | reverse complement strand
TAATCAGACAACTTGATTTTTCTATTTTTTAGCAATTATTATCCTTATACATTGGTGTTTCACGCTTTTTTTCTGCCACACAAAATTTATACTGGAAGAAACGTAATCTGACAACCATATAATGAAATTTTGCGTGGTTCGAAGAATTTATACATAAATGAATAATTATATAAGCATATGATATTAAATGTACATGAGACCGATGAGCCAACAACAATCTTCTTTGGATTTATTAAGAATTAAAGCAAAATTTTTTAGGGGTTTGGGTGATATTAATCGACTACGAATCTTAGAACTGCTGGTCAGTGGACCAAAAAATGTATCTGAAATTGTTGAACTGACGGGTCTAAGTCAACCTAATGTGTCAGCGCATCTACGTTGTTTAAGGGATTGTCATCTCGTTAAAACTAGGAAATTAGGTCGAAAGACGTTCTATGAATTGGCAGATCCACTTATTGCAGAATTATTAGAAAAAAGCGATCATGTTATCCAGTTGGTCTATCGTGAAATATATGCATGTGTAAACTATGAGGAGGATTTCGAATGACAGAAATAGGAACACGTACGGAAACAAGTGAACTGTTACGAGAATTTAAAGTTCCCATACCATGGGTACGTATTTTAGGTTCAATAGTAGCCTTACTGGCATTACTAATTCTCATGTTTGTTGAGTTAGAGAATCCTTTGCTAAGTGTGGCTGTGTTTTTAGTTGGAACCATCGTTGGAGGGTATCATTTTATTCTTGAAGCCATTGAGGCGGTATTTGAAAAGCGAAAGATCAATATAGACGTGTTAATGACGTTAGCGATCTTAGCAGCTGGATTAATGGGGCAGTTTGAAGAAGCGATGACTATTGTTTTCCTCTATTCTATCACGGAAACATTAGAAGCATATACGATGAAGCGCACGCGAACCGCCATCAAGTCACTGATGAAGTTAGTACCGCGCACAGCTACCAAAGTTGTCGACA
Organism: Candidatus Heimdallarchaeota archaeon; assembly: GCA_015520535.1. Taxonomy (GTDB): domain Archaea; phylum Asgardarchaeota; class Heimdallarchaeia; order Hodarchaeales; family S146-22; genus S146-22. The sequence goes on along the minus strand of WAPZ01000736.1, from coordinate 1,400 downwards.
ATGAAGAGATAGAAGTGCCTGTAGAAGAATTAAAAGAAAATGATGTGGTTATTCTTCGTCCGGGCGATCATTGCCCAACGGATGGCATTGTTATTTCTGGCACAGCATTTATGAATGAAGCATCCATTACTGGCGAAAGTGTTCCCGTGAAAAAAGTTGTCGGAAGTCCCGTGTTTTCAGGTTCCGTATGTGAAGATGGACTAATCAGAATAAAAGTAACAAAACCCGCATCAGAAAGCACGGTTGCCCGTATTATAACTCTTGTTGAGCAAGCACAAAAACAGAAAGTTCCCGTTCAGCAGTTAGTGGATCGGTTCACTCGGATCTATAATCCTCTCATTGTGGTGAGTGCGGTTTTCATTTTTATTATCCCCAGCCTTATTTTTGGAAATGTAGAGCAATGGGCAATTTTGGGGACGACATTTTTAGTGGCAGCTGCGCCCTGTGCACTGGCAATCGCCACACCAGTAACGATTTTTGCGGGTGTGGGTAGTGCCGGAAAAAAAGGAATTTTAGCCAAAGGTGGCGCACATTTAGAACGATTGGGTGAAATTGAAGCCATTGCGTTTGACAAAACGGGAACATTGACCTTTGGTCAACCACAACTTACTGATATTATTATACGAGATTCGAACTTTTCTGAAGATGATGCATTACAGCATGCTGCTAGTTTAGAATACGCTTCTAATCATCCATTGGCTAAAGCTGTTTTGCAAGCCGCAAAGGAGAAAAACTGTAAACTTTTAGAGATTAAAGACGTCAAAACATTGCCGGGAAAAGGAGTTGCTGGAAAAATTAAGAATGAAACGTGGTTCTTTGGTTCATTAGAGCCAGAAGAATTACAACCAGACGATGCTAAACTCCTAACTTCACTAAAAGAGGAAGGAAAAAGTGTGGCTTTACTCACAAGAAATGATGCTGTTATTGCCATTTTTGCGTTTGAAGACCAAGTTCGTCCCGAAACAAAGCAAATTATCAGTGATTTGCAACGATTAGGTATTGAAGTCTTCATGTTGACAGGTGATCATCGAAACGCAGCACACCGTGTAGCCGCCCAACTTGGCATTCCCGAAGATCATGTATTCGCCGAGTTGAAGCCGGAAAATAAAGCTGAAATTATTCAAGAGTTACGAAAGAAAAAGAAACTGGCAATGGTTGGTGATGGCATTAATGATGCGCCAGCACTTGCCTTAGCAGACTTGGGGATCGCTATGGGAACCGTTGGTACTGATGTTGCGTTGGAAACCGCAGATGTTGCCATAATGAGCGATTCACTTGCGGGTTTAAGAGATGCGATTACCATTGGGAAGCGAATGAAACGGATTGTCAAACAAAATCTTATTGTTTCAACGGCTATTATTGCAGTGGTATTAGCTGGTGTTTTAGCCGGGGTTGTCAAT
>WAPZ01000735.1 GCA_015520535.1 Candidatus Heimdallarchaeota archaeon | reverse complement strand
TTGTAACGCTTCAGATCAATGCTTACAAGCTTTCAGAAGATCGCATGCAACGTCGCATACATCGTAAATTAGGAAAACAAATGTCTGTTCTTGAAAATGCAATAGAAAGGCGTTTCAAAGTCGGATTTAAAGCAAAAATACTGATTTTAGTCTTCCTCTTTGCAACAATTCTGTTATCACTTGGTCTTACTTTAGTTCTATGGGGGTTTGCTCAATATTTAATGTCAACATTCGTTCTTTCACTCACAGAGTTTTCTATGGTAAAAGATTTTGAGCCCATAATTATCAGCGTCACTTTCTTGGGACTCATTTTAGTTTTACTTTATTTTGTCGTCAAATATTCACTGATGTCTGTGGTCTTATTTTCGGTCACCGCCCATGGTTCTGCCACTACTCATTTGAATTTGAAAAAGAAACTGGTAAACGCGTGGAAATCAATCAATCTCCTATATACCACAATTTATAAAAAGTTACTTCTTTTACTTGTCATAGAATTCGCAATACTTTCCATGTTAGACAATATAATAAATATCTTCGGTATTAGTGAGATATCACTGTCCTATCTCCATTACATAATTCATTATGGAGTATTTGTGCCCACTTTTTATTTTTATGCCGTCACCATTTATATGTGGGTTCAAAATATTGTTAACTGGATTTATCTTCCACAAACCATGAGAGTTGAAGATGTATTCCGGATTCAAAAAAATCTTCATTTTAGGTCAGCAAAATGAAACAACAATTTTTAGAATATCTTGCACAGATTGGGACACATTTAATTCCGCCACGACATTTAGAAAGTCTTGCGCCAAATGAAAAAATAACCTTTCCAGAAGTTCTTATTGTTCAATTATTGCAAGTACAATATGATAAAGAGGAAAAATCTTGGCTTGGAAAAATTAAGGATCAAAAGGGCACGACGTGGGACATAATTTTGGCTGATGACTCTTTATATCACATTCTTACAGATACGTCCCTTCGTTCACAATTACCCACTTCGATTTCAATCTTAGACGGTGTCAGAATTGATAATAAGCCTCTTTTGAAGGCTACTCGTATCATATATGACAATTTTCACTTTATTAATGCCAATCTCTTTATTAACTATTCACGCTGTCCAATGATCATCTATTTGACAAATAATCTGGGGGTTTATCGTCCTCTCTCCCAAGCCATGGCACGTGGAACCATTGTTCATGATTTTCATGAAAATATTTATAACATCCTTGAGCCGATCTTTCAAGAAAATTTCGACGCTTTTATTGAAAGAAGCCGTGAAATTGTAGATACCATTATCAATCGCCACTGGAATTTACTGGCAAGCGTCGATTTAACGGGATATGAAGCACTATTTAGATATTTTGACTTAAAACAGATTGTGTCAACCTTTCAAGAAGTTAAATCTGACATTTTATGGGAATCAGATAAAATTATGACGGAATTTCGAATTAATTCCCCGATATTCGGGCTTCAAGGTGTTATCGATCGCTTAGAGATTCGTAAAGATGGCTTATTTGTTATTGAAATGAAAACCGGTCGTCGTGGTGCGTTTAAAGAAGAAAGCGCTTTTTTACAAGCTGCCGCGTACGGGTTGATTTTAACCTCGTATGGGTTGGAAGTGAAAGAGTTAAGAGTCGAATTTCCAGATGAGGGCGCTGATTATCGATTTTCTAAGAAACAATTGGAAGAAGATTATTTTCGATTGATACCAGCTTATAGAAATGACTTATATCAGTTAATCCTCGGTCAGTCCTTAAAGTATCGTGACACGGTTCCTTATTTACGGTGTCAACGTTTCTGTTATTATCGAAAACCGTGCCAATTTTATTGTTTTATCCGAAATGTATCAGAAAATAAGGTAACTACACGCTGCAACCCAAATGTATGTCGATTTAGGGATAACAAAATACCAGAAAAGGATTTCTGCGCGTATCCCTCTCAATTAGTTAATTACCCACTTAATCTAGAATTTGTAAACCATTTTATTAATTGGTATCGTGCCCATCTTCATGCTGAAATTAAACAAGTCCATCAAGAAATAAAAAATCTTTCTTTACGTCCCGAAACATTGGAAAAAAATGGGACAACATTAGCATCTTTACGAATAACCCCACTTGATACGCAAAACTTTTCCTACTGCCATGCACAATATATTGACAGTCAAACTGGTGATGTTGCTCCACTGCCGCCGACTCGCATTAGAGAAGGTGACAGCGTCATTTTAACGCCTATTAATCATACTCCACGTTCACACCATAGTTTTTATGGAACAATAGAGCAAATTACAAATGACAGTCTTTTAATACACCTACGTGAAGGAAATGAACACATATTCCGGCGACTCTATACCCAAAATCCCCAGTTTGTTTATCGCTTAGATTCATACACTTCGTTATCTACTATAAAAAGGCAACTTCAGGCGTTAGATATTCTCTTTCGTGGACCACACGATTCTGAAATTCAAAAAGATTTTCCCTTTGTTGAAAAATTATTAAATCTCCTTCTGTTTTTCCAAAAACCACAATTCACAGAAAATTCATACACCCCGAAAATTTCGCACCTTAATGAGCGTCAACAACAAGCCGTAAAAACTGCATTAAAAGCCCAAGATTTATGTTTGATACATGGACCGCCGGGCTCCGGGAAAACCACAGTAATCTGTGAAATTGTTAAAGAACTCTTAAAACAAGATAAAGAAGGAAAAGATCCCATCAATCATCCTTCAATTACTAATAAAATTTTAGTAACTGCTTTTACAAAGAAAGCTGTTGATAACTTTGTCAAAAAGTGGCAGACTTCCTACCAAAATTATGGAAAACTAGTACGAATCGGTGCTGTAGAAAGTAAAGATACAGACCTTGTTCACACCTCTTTGGAATACCAATTAATGAAATCATACGGACAAAAAGATTTAGCTGAAGCAGCCATTGAAATTCTTAATGGAGCTGATATCGTTGTTTCAACAATAGCGTCAGCATTTCATTCCCTTTTATTGAAACGAACGTTTAAAACCGTAATAATTGATGAAGCCGCACAAGCTACTGAGCCCTTATCCTTGTTGGCTGCACTTAAGGGCTACAAGTTAATTTTAGTTGGTGACCATATCCAGCTCCCACCCGTAGTTACTGCTGAAACAAAAATTCCTTTAGAACCAAATGTTGCTCGTCATTGTCATATCAATACTCAAGGCCCCCAAGATACATGGGATGATTTGTCTTTATCAATGTTTAATCGATTGATGCGACATTATGAAAACGACCCTAATGTAACCGTCTTTCTTAACACACAATACCGAATGAATCCACTCATTTCGGAATTTGCATCGCTCTTTTATCACGAACCTATTTTTCCGGGTTTTAAGGATCAAAGAACATTGGATCTGTTTTTACAACGATTACATGAACAATGGAAGATCCTTACCTTTGACGATGAGATTTTACAAAAAATTTGGGATGTTAAACATCCCATCGTGTTTGTAGACACCAAAAACAAAAAATGGTACCAAAATTCTCATGGTGATTCAGAATCTTCCTATAATATGGGCGAAGCTGGATTTATAGCCGAAATCTTAGCGTCATTCTTCCAAACATTAATTTCTCAAGGCCATAACATAGACAATGAAAGCCTTAGTCGCCTATTAAAGCAAATCGCCAGCGAAATTGGTATTACAACACCTTATCGAACCCAAGTCATTAAAATAATGACTACTTTGCGGAACCAATTTTTGCAACTAGCTCCACTTAAAGAACATGAACTTCATGCTCATCTATCACGACAAATCATGATAGATACAGTCGACCGTTTTCAAGGACAAGAACGTGAAATCATGATCATCTCTTTAGTCGACTCTAACCCCGAACATGTCGTAAGTTCTCTTTCTAAAGATCAACGCCGACTCAATGTAGCAATTACACGCGCTAAAAGAAAAGTGATTATAGTCGGTGATAGTTCGACACTGACGACCGTCAATTTTTTCGCCACACTCGTTTCATATATTAAAAAAATCAATGGTTTTATAACCATTTAAAAAAAGCGAATAAAATTGTTGCACAACGCAACTATTCCTTTTAAATGATAAAAGCAAGAATAAAACTCATAGGGCGTATACAGACATGTACATTCAATTTGCTCCCATTGGAGCTAAGATTGAAGGTGAAAAGATCCATCCAATCTTTCAAATTGAACGCCGTTATCCTTCTAATAAAGTATATCTCATTTTAAGTGACGAACCAGAAAGTCCCTTAAAAGATTCCGTCATGGAGAATGTACAAGAAATCCGAGAAATATATAGCAAAATGGGAGTTGAAACTCATGAACTGTATTTAAAACTGGAACATTTCTGGCAAAATGTCGGCTTTTTGGCTACAAAAATTTTAGAATCTGCAGATGACATTCCTATTTTACTGAATTTGAGTACTGGAAGACGTGTATTTGTGTCGGCACTCATTTTGGCGGGTTCATTCTCTTTAAGCTGGCGACCACAGAAAAAAATTATTTGTGTTCAATCAAGCCGTGATTATCCAAAAATTGTCGAATTTGAACCCGTGCCACCTGTAATTCCAGATAAAATCGGTTGGCGTCTATTAGAAGAGGTGAAAAACAATCCACGTATAAGCACCATCACCTTGGCAAAAATGGTCAATAAAGGCCAGTCTACTATTTCAATTCGTTTAAACAAATTAGCTAACGCCGGATATATTGTGATTGAAGGCCATAAAAAGAAAATACTTCCTAAAGGTGACGCTATTCTTCAAGCTTTGAATAAGTTAGTAGAAAAAAATTTAATATGAGCGAAAGACGAGGTTGGATGAACAACATGAAAATTTATACTAAAACCGGAGATAAAGGTGAAACCAGCCTTTTTGGTGGTCAACGCGTACCAAAAGATGATTTATTTGTTGAAGCTTATGGAACCGTTGATGAATTAAACAGTTGTCTTGGACTTGCCATTGCAATGGGCGAAATTCCTTTAGAAATCACAGAAATGTTGGTACAAATACAAAATTTTCTGTTCGTTGTCGGCAGCGATCTGGCAACACCTTTAAATTCTCCTATTAGATCACGTAACGATTTCCCAACAATATCTGATGATGATGTGGCATGGCTTGAGCAAAAAATCGACGACTTATCGGAAAAGCTTCCACCGCTAAAGTCTTTTATTCTGCCAGGTGGGCATAAAGGATCAGCATTCCTTCATTTTTGCCGTACTGTTTGTCGTCGTGCGGAACGAAGAGTGATCTCTTTAAAAGGAAAAGAAAAAATTAACGAGAAAATAATTGTGTTTCTTAACCGACTGTCCGATTTATTATTTGTCATGGCACGCACAGTAAATCATTATAATAAGATTGAAGATGTTTCTTGGAAAAAACCGCAGACAAAAAAGTAGTGTGCACTAGTTTAATGCCAAAACATTCTAGTTCGGGCAAATTCGCTTTCCAATCTAATAATCTCATCAATAAAGGCATTTTCTCCATTTATTAATTTGTTTAATGCTCTATAAGCGGTATTAGGTCCGATACCTCGGGCTACTAATGCCAGCACAGCGGCTTGACCGAAATTAAGCACCAAATCTGCAGCTCGTTGCGCATCTTTAAGGATTTTCTTTTCTTCCGCCGTCAATTTTTTCTTTAAAGCAAATTTCTTTACGATTTTTTTGACTTTTTTTGACTTTTCTGTCGGAGGCCCAGCAAACAAAAAGCGTTGTTTACATTTTGGGCATTTCAATGGATCTTCTAGATAGTCAACGACTATTTCGCGCTCGTAATCGCAATCCGGCCGCATACACGCGATATAAACACGACTTTTACGGAGTCGCTCTTTTACTACCAGTCGGATGGTTTCTCTTGTATCGGCATTTGTAAGATGGAAGCCATGAGGATCTAGTGCGGCTTGAGCAAGTGGTGATTCCAGCTTGTTGCGATGATAGACTTTGATCGTGAGTTTGCCTTCTTGTATGTCTCTAAAAAACTTTTTCAGCGTTTTAACGTCGTACTTTTCAAAAAAGATTTCATTAAGCGTCTCATCACCCACTATTGTATTAGCATATTGTGTGTGCAAATATCTAAGTAATGCCGTGATTGGCGCTGAATCTCGTTTTAATAAACCAAAACGTCGTGCCACATGGATTAATCTCCATTTAAAGAGGTCAGATTCTCTTGTAAAACGTTTTAACAAAATTTCTACATGTTCTGGCTTACTTTCTTCAATGATTTGTTTGATTAAAGCCGTCAAGCCCAGTCCAGGTTGAATAACTACGGTATAGGCATCGCTTTTATACGGAATTTCTAAAACATGTGCTTTTTTTTGGAGTTGCAAACGTGAGACTAGGTATAATGCCAATGCTTCATTTGCTTTCGATCCTAAAAAAGTGTGTATGGCGACTTCACCGCTTCCCGACTCAATTATTACAGAATTTTCCTTTATTGGTGCTATGTTATTTTGCTTTTCGATAAAATTCTGAAAACTTTGCTTTGAATCTTCTGTAAGAAATGCTTCAATTTGTTTTCTTAATTTTTGTTGGCTGAAAAGTTTTTTTACGTATTGTGCCACTTTATAGGAGACGGGTATTAACTCTCCTTCCCAGCTTGGTAACGCAGCCTCGAATGTCGGCAGTGGGATTGCTTCAACTATTTTGTCGTCAATATTTAGAGAAACAATCTGCCATGGCTTGCCTTTTAGGACAAAGACTTGACCAACTTCTCCGTATTTTGCCACAAATTCCTCATCTAATACGCCAACTCGGCGCTGGGACGTTAAATCTTTGACAACAAATTGTGCAGTATCCATAATGGTAGAAACGTTTTCTAGGTAATATTTTCTTGCATGTCGTTTTAAAAAAATAATTGGATTATTAGAAGACTCAGTGGGAGCGGAGCGAAGAATATAAAGTGATTCAGCAAATGAAATGAGTTTTAATAAGGTTTCACGGCTCAAAAATTGATATGCTGGGCTTTTTTGTATTATTTTATGTAATGTGACTACATCTAAGGGACCTTCTTCTTGTAAAATACCTACAATTTGATGAAGAAGGACGTCGAGTGCCAGTGGATAGGTTTCTGTATTTTCTTTACTTCCTTGTAAAGCTAATGCTGTAATGGCGGCGGATTCTAAAACGTCACGAGGATTGGTACATAAAATGTATCCCTTACTTTGGAGTTCTACACGATGGCCAGATCGCCCCACACGCTGCAATAGTGTATCTATTCTTCTTGGGCTCATAAATTGAATCACTGTCTCTATTTTGCCTATATCGATTCCTAATTCTAAAGACGAAGTAGCGATTACTGCAGTTAATGATCCACTACGGAATTTGTCCTCCGCATCTAATCGGACATCTTTACTAAGGGACGAATGATGCACTTCTACACCTTTAAAGTCTGGTAAAAGATTTTGTTCAATTAGTTGATTAATTTTCCATCCTAAAATTTCAG
>WAPZ01000734.1 GCA_015520535.1 Candidatus Heimdallarchaeota archaeon | reverse complement strand
ATATTAGTTTGGTTATGAGTTTTTGTTCTCTCAATTTTTTAGTTTTTTATTAAGAATCTTTTTTTCATGCTTGATTGATAGGTTATAGAATTTTTTAACAGCGAATTGGTGATACAAGTTGTATAATCTTTTAGAAAAGGTAAAAATAATAGATTTAACCAATTTACTCCCGGGTCCTTTCAGTACATTAATTTTTGCCGAACTAGGTGCGGAGGTTATAAAAATAGAAATTCCCGGACAGGGAGATCTCACACGTGTTATTCCGCCCTATCTTGAAGACAATGGCACACTCTTTATGAGCCTTAATAGAAATAAAAAATCGATGACTTTAAATTTAAAGGAGAAAGAAGGGCAAGAAATTTTACACAAATTACTTCAGTCGGCTGACGTGTTAATTGAAGGTTTTCGCCCAGACACAGCAAAAAAACTGGGTTTATCTTATGAAGCCCTTTCAAAAGTAAATCCAAAACTTATTCAAGTTTCCCTTACGGGTTTTGGGCAAAATGGTCCATACCGAGACTTACCTGGGCATGATTTGAATTATATGGGATATACGGGCTTATTGTCAAAAAATCCCAAAGAGGTTCCTCCTGTTCAGATTGCCGATATAAGTGGAAGTTTTTGGGTGGTGATGGGTGTTTTAAGTGCCTTATATTATCGTGAACGCCATCCCGAGAAGAAAGGTATGTATATAGATTTAGCATTAGCCGATTGTGCCTTTTCTTGGTTAAATACAATAAGTGGTTTCCTTTACTGGTTGAATCATGGCTTTGAGGAGGTAGTCTTCCCGTTAAGTGGTTTTGATCCATATTATCGAACGTATGAAACTAAAGATGGGAAATATATTACCTTTGCCGCCATAGAAAGGAAATTCTGGGTTCTTTTTTGCCAAAAAGTTGGAAAAGAGGAATGGATAGATCGACAAATGGATCCCGACATGCATCAAGAATTGGAAGCTTTTTTCCGAACCAAAACTCGACAAGAGTGGGTTGAGGAGCTTTCTGGTCTTACATGTGTTGGACCGGTTTTAAATCTTTATGAAGCGAGCAAAGAGCGTCATTTTTTAGAGCGTGGGATGATCAAAACCGTTGAAAACATAAAATACGTCAATTTGCCTCTTAAATTTTATCAACAAGATAAAATGAGCGTTGTTCAGCAACCTGATAGTTTGCCACCAAAATTAGGAGAGCACACTGAAGAAATTTTAACCAATCTTGGTTACAGTTCAGAAGAAATTGAAAAATTGAGAAAAAAAGGCGTAATTTGAAAAAAGTTACAACAATTCTTCGTTCATTCATTTAAAGCAAATAAAAATGGTGGAAGCATTTTATCTGTGAGTTCAGTCGTCACTTCTGAAAGTTTTACCCGTTTACCGATTTGCACGGAATCTATATCACCCGAAATCCTAGATAACAAACGCACGCCGTTATCCAATTCTATAAGGCCTATAATATACGGTGGATTTTCTAGATCTTTTAAAGGATATCGTACAACCGTGTAGGAATAAATCGTTCCGTTGGTAGGCAGTGTAATCATCTCAATGGATGTGCTTTTACATTTTCGGCAGATGTCACGTAGTGGATATTCAATATATCCGCAGGCAGAACATTTTCCTGCTTGTAACTCGTTCATTCCTTAGCACTTCCCTTTTACATTTTTTTGAAAATATTTATTGTGACAGTTGCACCCGAGCCTCCAATATTTTCGGTTAACGCATATTGTGGATTATCAACTTGTGGTGTTGCTTGTTGAACCAGTTGTAACCAAGCTTCGTATGCTTGATAAATCCCAGTTGCCCCCACCGGATGGCCTCTAGCTTTTAAACCACCCATGGTTGAAATGGGGTATTTTCCGTCAATTGCAATTTCGCCTTCTTTGGCTAAGTCTACTGCTTTACCGGGTTCGCTAAGGCCAAGCGCTTCTAATGAAGCCACTGCCATAATAGAGAAAGCATCATGAAGTTCCCACACATTAATGTCGTCTTTTGTAATTTTTGCATGTTTTAAGGCTCTTTTTGCTGCCACTGTCGCAGCTTTTAGCTCCAATGGGTCTTCTCGATTGTGAAGTGTAATTGTATCCGTGGCAATTTCGGAACTGACTAATTCGACCACATTATCCCGATTTACCTCGGTTTTCTTCAATGTCTCCTCGTCACAAAGTAATACAGCTGCAGCACCATCACTTACGGGAGAACAGTCATATAAACGAAGTGGATCAGCCACTAATGGCGATTTGATTGCCTTTTCTAAACTAATTTCTTTTTGGAACATTGCTAAAGGATTTTTTGCCGCATTTTTGTGCGCATTAACGGAAAATAAAAGAAGGTCATCTGGATTGACACCAAATTCATAACAATATCGTTGTGCTAAAATCCCATTAAAACCCGGAAACGTAATTCCGTGTTGTACTTCATATTCCCAGTCGGCAGCAGCTGCCATAAAACTCGTCGCCTCTTCTGTAACAGTACTAGACATTTTTTCAATGCCAACGACAAGAATTGCTCTGTGTAATCTCGATTTGATTGCTCGATATGCAAAGTACAAACTAGCACCTCCCGCTGCGGACGCTGCTTCCACTCTTAAGCTAGGTACTCCGTCTAACGCTAACTCTGTCGTTAAAAACGCACCCAAATGATTTTGTTGTGTGAATTGTGGGGCTGCCATGTTTCCAACAACTACCAAATCGATAGATATTTCTGAATTTCGTTTTATAAGGGGTAGTGCAGCTTCTTTTAACATGTCTCGTAGTGTCTTTTTTTCTCCATATTTTTTTACTGGAATAGCGTTGCCATCTACCATAAAAACGCGTGTCATTCTCTTCACAAACTCTTTTGTTTTTTCTTACTGCTATGGAATTATTAGTGAATAAAAATAGATGAATGGGTGTTTTTTCAGCAAATATCCGATTTTACAAAAAAATATTGGTCTTTTAAACATGTTATTTTGGTGGTTTCACGCGAGTCTCAATTTGGTTTAAAAGAGGAGATTATATTGATTTCTGAATTTATAGACAATTTAAGCGTCTAATTGTCCATTAAACAATGCGTACTGAACACTTATTTCTTATTTCTTCCATATTTAGTTAAACTAGAGTTGTTCCTTCCTTTTTTGTCTTCCAATTTTGTCAGCCCGTGCTAATGGTTCTGGAAGTCGATTCTTTCTTATGGTGTTCAAAACTATTTCTAATGCAGTTTTCAGTGAAATAAAATTACCTACAGAGACATAAATAGGTTTTATAGACGTCTGACTTCTTAAAACGGCGCCAATAATTTCATTATCATCATAAATATATTCATAGGCTCCTTTTTTCTCTTTTGGTTCTTTAAATGTCCCAATTAAGTTCTTCTTTGCCACTCCAATTGTGGGCTTTTGAATGAAAAAAGAAGCATGAGTAGCCAGTCCCATACGACGGGGATGAGCATAACCATGTCCATCAAATAGAACAACATCAGGTTCAACGGATGCTTTTTTCCATGTGGTCAAAAATATCGGCAATTCACGAAAAGCAAGAAAGCCAGAAATATAGTCAAAACCGACTTTATGGTGGGCAATCGCAACTTCTAATGTCTTTAAATCGGGATATGACACTGTTACAAGAACACCAATTCCATATTGTTCTGTGTAGGCTGCATCAAAGCCACTTACAATTTTTGGTTCAATCATCATGTCTTGTTTTACAATTTGAGTTCTAAGAGAATGTTGGATGGCAAGTAGTTCCTTTTCGTCTGTGATGTTAAAGTCATGAATTTTTTGATATTTCATTGCGCATTACACGTTCAAATTTTTATTTTTTGTCTGCTTTTGCGTTCTTTTATCTGTTCTGTGGGTGGTGATGGTAGTATAACTAGTTTTAGAATGTGAGAAAGTTTCGTTCTATCTTGTTCCATATGAATCAGTGCATCTGCATACATAGCAGTGTTTAATGTTTCTAATACCAATACTTTAAGGCGTGGACTCATCAAACGGAAATCTTTACTTTTTAGAAAAGCAAGAAGGTCCTCAACTATTAAATGTAGTTCTTCTAGTTCAAAAGTCCCTTTCTCTCCGATTTCCAATGCGGTAATGAACATATTGAGCTCTTTGTTCAGCCGTTGCAATTGTAGACGCGTGCGGCTGCTGAAATAAACCATTTCTTTTCGTTTCAATTGTCTACTGATGCTTCTGATTGCTTTCAGAGAATGTTGATAATTTGGACGTTTGATACCAATTTTTCGCAAAAATTTTGCTATTTTTTTTGAAAAAGTTAATTGCCGCTTGAGATATTGCTCAGAATAAGGATCTTTATCATGGCGTTGCAGAATACTTTCTAAATCATCAAGATCAATGTATTCTACAGCTGCTAATTTCCAAAGCGCGTAATACAGCTGCAGTCTTAAAGAATCATCTCGTTTTACCGCTTTTGATTTGAGAATTGTCAATATATTTGCAATGATTTGGTCTTTTGAGTCGGATGGCAAATCATCAACTATTTTCGTGTGATCTAACAGATTTATATAGCCAATAAGATGTTCTGGATTCTCAGTTTGAATTGTCAATCCAATAACTACGTTAGTTACAAATTTCATGAGTTCTCGGATGTGTTCGGGATGATTAGCTAACAAAATATTCAAATGAACTAAGGTTTCAAGTTTTAAAATGTGTTGAGGATCCTCTTTAAGATCATGAAGTAGATTTAACAAGTTTTTAAGTTCAAAATCGCTTAACTCAGAGAGAAAGTTGTATCTTTCTACAAAGCTTAGCGTTTTTTGGTCAAGAATTCCCATTTTCGCAAATTCTCTTATTTTTTTCTTCGATTGTGGCTTATTTTTCACACTCCCCAAAAATACGTTATTTAAATATTCTAATGTGAGTCCTTCATTTTCAACTTCTATATAATTTTCATTTATTGCATTTCTGGCCATAAGTAACGTTAAATTTTCTAAAACTGATTCTATATTGTCTAATTTTTCTAATATTATTTCGTGGTCTTGGCTAAGTTGCGTGAGCGTTTCAAAAAGGACTTCGTTCAAAACTTTCTCGCTATATTGATCTGGCATGGCAGCTTGGACTTCTTCTCTTATGATATTCCTAATTGTCTCAATATCATCCTCTGTAAGGGTCTTAACCGGTTTTTCTAAGGTCTTCTTTCCTAATTTTTTCTTTATTTGTTTCAGGATGACGCGTTTGATGCCAATATCCACAACCACTTTGTTAAAAAATGTAGATAATATTCGTTCGACTAATGCATTTACTGTTAGGGCAACCAGCGGCGCAAAAATCATTGTTGTTCCTCCTATTTATATTAAATCGCAGAAGATAAAAAAATGTTTGCATTTTGGATCGAAACGTAATAAGAATGCGACCGTTTGAGAAAAAAATGGGTGTAAAAGAGGTACTTGTTGTTGCACGATAGTATTATGATGTAAAATTTGTTTACTGGCGTTTAATCGTAATATTTCATCATATTAGTGCGTTTGGAGAATTTTAGGAGAAATAAAAAAGTAAATGTTCAAAAATAATTACTCTACCAATTTTTGTCCGCAGTTTGGACAAAAACGATCCTCTGGATTCACTTCATTATTGCATTGGGTGCAATAATAAATGGTTTCGGTTTCACTCCCTGGCTCAATTTCTTCTTCATCGTCTATCTCTGGTTCTTCTTTTTCTTCCTCGGGAACATATTGGATTAGTCGTCTAATATTCCTTAGTCCGCCATCATCTACATAAAATTCCACGTAACCGCAATTTGCACACGTCAAGGACACGAGTGTTGCGGTTCGAAGCCCCGGTAAGTCAATTTTAATATGCCCATTTCCACCGTGAATTCGATATGGTCCCGCAATCTGAGTACTTCCACAATTAGAGCATGATACGGAACTCATTTTGTCATCAGCTCCTATTTTAAGTCATGTGTAAGTGATGTGCTACGATTATTTATGATTTGAGATGGCGGAATTTTAATCCAAGATTGTCTTTTCAAGGTCTTTTAATCTCTTTTCTTGCTGTGATTGGAGATTTGATAGCATTTGATGTGCTTCAATTACATTTTCGTTCGAGAGGCACCCGACAAATTTTTTAAACATCTCTTCGTTCTTTTTTGTCTTCAAATCAAGTCTCATCCTAAATGTGGTTTTTAGACATGCTATATATGCAATATGATATAAAAAACATATAATATTGCTCAAAAATGATATAAAAGGATTTATTCCGAAGTGACTTTTTCCTTCAGTTTTAAAATCATGTTGGGTATATCAATATCGACGGGACAGTGAATTTTACAGGAGCCGTCGTTCATACAGGTATACAGTGCGGGGATGGCGGCGTCTTCGCCTTCGACAAACCACGTCCAGATTGCACCAATGCCGCCGACATAAGTCGAACCGCCGTATTTTCCGGCAATAACTTTGAATGGGGGGCATACGTACATACATGCGCCGCAGCGGAGACAATATGAAGCTTCTTTGAATGTGGGGTCGGCAATCATTTTTGAACGTCCATTATCCAGCAGTATTAGATAGATGTTTCTAGATTGAAAGTCAAATGAAGAGCCGATGATGTCGTAGTATCCCGCAATTTTGTATTTTGAATACCGCGCATTAATGAAGACTGTTCTCATTGCATCTTCAAAGGTGGGGACAATTTTTTCTATGCCAGTAAAGATAATGAGGTTTTTTTGTAAAATGGAGCCAAAGCGGATATTGCCTTCGTTGTGAAGCGAAATAGAAATACCATCTTTTGCTGCGACTGCGTTGGCACCTATAATACCGAAATCGGCTTGGTAGTATTTTTCTCGAAGGAAATTTCGTGCAGCGAGGACCATTTCATGAACATCGTCGGGATTAAATTTTCTTTTGAAAAATTTTGTGAAGATTTCGGCCACTTTTTCACGTGGGATGTGTAAGGAGGGGCTGACGATGTGCATGGGGCGGTCGCCAAGCAGTTGTATGATAAATTCGCCAAGGTCAGTTTCCCATACTTCGTTATTTTGTTCGCGCAAAAACTCTCGTAGTTTAATTTCTTCGCTTGTCATGCTTTTGCTTTTAACGACGAGTTTATTTTCTCCGATGATTTCTTTGAAAATGCGTCTTGCATCTTCGGCATCCTTTGCTAGATAAACAGTGGCGCCTTTTTTCTCAAAATTTTCTTTTGCTTCTTTTACTAACTCTTTATTAGCTGCGATTGATCGTTCTTTAATTAAACGCACTTCATGAGCTAATTGTGGCGATTCGGGATATTTTTTCATGATTTCGACAATACCGATTTCGTAATTATTCGTTCCCCGTTCCACTCCCCGACGAAACGAGGTATCTTTCATAGATTTTGAAAATGACTTAAAATATTGTTTCCAAATGGTTTTGACTTTTTTTTCCATTGAATTTCAACTCCACTCCATATTTTGATAGATAAAATCGATTAGATCTATTAATTTTACATTTTTTGGGCGCACTCTGTCGAAATTAATATAACAGATGGGACATGCTGTTATTACTTGTTGTGCTCCCGTTTCCGTGAATTGTTTAAAACGAATTTTTGCCACTTCTTTGGAAAGATCCATGAAAATGAATTCAATGGGTCCACCACAGCATCTAGAATGGCGACCATGATTAAAAGGCTCTTTAAATTCGACATTTTCAACTTCTTTGAGCAGATTGCGTGGTTGGTCAATTACTGGATGTTCTTTTAGTCGCTTTGAAAAAATACACGGATCATGATAGGTAGTGATAATTTTTTCGTTCGTTTGAGGGGTCTTCCATTGCTCTTTCAGTTTGTCGATATTTTCATTGAGAATATCTAATACTAAATGCATTTTAAAATTGAAATCGGAAACTTCTTTGGCATATACTTCTGTAAACACTTCATAAGTATGGGGATCGATGATAAAAATTTCTTTGACTCCATATTGTTTGAAAAAGTCTCGTAAATAACTTCCATATTCAAGTAGTTCCTTTTTGAAGCCCAAATCATGCAGTAACACACCATTATATGGTTCTTCAGGTAAACAGCATACGTCTTCATATCCAAGGAACTGTAAGATTTTTAAAGCTTTTTTAGGGATAGCTTCCATTTTTTTATCACGAAAGATGGGAACTCGTAAGACGTATTTGCTTAAGGGTGTAAAAGGCCTTGCGAGTTTTAAACGTGCTTCTTTTGTTGGATTTTTTAATGCTAAGGGTAAAAACATCGCATTTCTATGAACAATCCCCATACTGGTATATAGTGCCCCAGAATAGAGAATTTTTTCATGTGTTTCATGGGTATTTTTACAATCGCACCATGCCGCATTTGTTTTCAATGATGTTCCTAATGGTGACTTTGTTTTCATTATCATGTCTTTCATAAGGCGTAAAATTTCTGGATATTTTGTCATATCACTTCCCTCTAAATAATTCCTATTCTTTATACAATTGTTTAATAAAGTTGTTGCTTTCAGCACTTAATTTAGTTTGTTCTTCTTCAGTAACCGCGTATTTTTTAGTAAGAGCCGTTTCAGTTCTCTCTAACATTGTAAGGAATTCGGAGCCTATTTCTAAATTGAAATGTTGAAGGGTATTTTCCATCGTTTTAAGAAGAATGATGGCATTCCGTGCTTGTTGTGCTTCTTGCGTTTGTTGAAGCACTGAAAGCGGATTTAAACCACTAAACCCAAGTAGATTCGCTAAAAAATTTGTTTCTGGGAACATTATTTCCATAGAAAGTGCGAGTGGATAGGGATTATAGCCTTGAAAGATTTCTGCCAATAATTGTGATCGTCCCCCATCAACGAGCATAACACCAAGCTTGAGTGGACCATGGGCTCCATACACGATTATTTTTTCAATGTCTCCGGTACGTGAGGGATTGCTAATAACATACGTGTTCCAGTCAAAATAGTTGCTTGTAAGTCTTGATAATGCACCTAATAAGTCTATTATTTGATAAAAAGTAAAAATTTTATCAATATTGACCATTACGGCATGCTTTTTTGGTGTCGTTGCCAAAATACTCCGGTAACGATATTTATCAATAATGGTTAAGGTACCGGTGTCACGTGCTAAAAAATCAGCTGAACTAATTGCCGTCGTTGAATCCCGAGATAAATTTTTTAGTCTGTCAAAAAATGCAGCAAAGGTTTCATTATTTTCAAAACTGACATAATAATCTTCGGCTGAAACGGCATGAAAATTGGTATTTTCATCACCATTTGCTAAAGTCTTTGGGTGTACTAAATAATACGGGAGACGAAACGTGGATAAATGGCTAGGAATTTCATTTACAATACATTCTTCGGTGACTTCCACTAAAACGTTAGTTTCATCAGTTAATGATCCCATAAAATCTTGTAACGCGTTAGATAGACTT
>WAPZ01000733.1 GCA_015520535.1 Candidatus Heimdallarchaeota archaeon | reverse complement strand
CTTTTAATTGTGGCTGATACACGATTCAAAATACAAAAACCATCAGTATAAGGACTAAGCGGAAAAAAAATAACAATTATAATAGAAATTTTATTATTAAAGGATGCTGCGATTTTAATTAACGCTAAATCTATCTATAATAATGCTTTCCATAGTTTTACTGTGATAAACAAGAAATTTCGTAGCTTAACAAGATTTGAGGAAAATGGGAAGCTTTATAAAGCTTGATGTACTTGTTTTACTTGGAACATGTACTACAAGTACATCATGCATATATCGAATAAATGAAATTAAAAAACTAAATAAAAATAAAGGGAAAAGAAAAGATAGGTGAAAAATGAATGCCGTCAAATGATGATTTTGAAGATTTGGAAGAATTTGAAGATTTGGAAGAGTCCTCAGCCGTAGGTAGTACAATAAAATCAAAAACACCCGCTTCATCAAAAACTCCACGTGCAGGAAGCCCAGGAGAACGCGTTAATCTCTTTTTCAAGTCGACTATCGGCCCAGGAGAGCGAACAGAAAAGCTTACCGTGGGAAAAAATACACCGGTTCATGATGTCAAACAAACTATTGGCAGTATTTTTGGTTTAAATCCCGATGATTTCAACTTAAGTCATTCTGGTCGGATAATGGACGATGATGACACCGTTGGAAATTATAATGTTGAAAATGGCGATGAAATTCTCTTAATTCCCGTTTCAACAGCTGGATAAGGACATAATCAATGAAACAAAATTTGAAAAGGATGCCGTGCCCATATGACACACCATAGGAAAGAACAATCTTCTAATTTTTTTTCTCCTCTCTTATCACCAGAAGAGCAAAAGCGGCTGGATAGGCAGTTACGCTTACCAGGCTTGCGCCAAAGTATCATAAAACAAAGTAAGGTTTTAATTGTTGGTGTGGGCGGTTTAGGAACAGAAGTCGCTAAAAATTTAGCTGCGCTAGGTGTGGGGACTATATATTTATGTGATATGGATTATATTGAATATTCTAATCTTAATCGGCAAATACTTTTCATTGAGGCTAAAGAGGGAGAATCAAAGGCTGTTGCTGCGGCTAAATTTCTTAGAAAGATCAATCCTTTTGGCAAGTATATTCCATTGCAGATGCGTTTGGAAGAAATACCACCAGAAATTTATAAAGAGGTAGATTTAATAATTTCGGGATTGGATTCGGCACAAAGTCGGATAAATTTAAATCGTCGCTGTTTTTTCTATCAAAAACCGCTTTTGGATGGTGGTACGAGAAATTATTATGGACATGTCTATACGATATGGTATGGAAAGAATGCATGCCTTGAATGCGATCCACTTAGAGATCCGCAACGTGAAGATCTAGCTGCGTGTAGTCTTGTTGGTAAGCCAAGAAAACGTTCACATTGTGCCTTAAAAGCAGTTTTAAAGTTTCAAAAGGAGAACAATCGCCTTCCGGACATCAATACTCGTGACGAAATCATACAGGTTACCGCTTATGCCAACAAGCTCATTGACCAGTATTTCCCGCATGAGTCACCATTTTCAATAGATGAAATTATTCAATTAGTGGATCACCATGAACCGGCTATTATTACCATTAATAGCATTATTGCCGCAATTCAGAGTCATGAAGCACTAAAAATTCTTCATCATCTAAAAGGTGCACCCTTAGGTGTTGTTAATCTCGATTATCTCATATATAATGGTTTAAATAGCTCTTTTTACAAAATAGAGAGGAAGCCAAATCCAAAGTGTCAATTATGCGGTGAAAATTCCTTACCGCTCTTGAAAGTTCGCATACAACCACAACGCACGTTTCAAGAACTCTTAGTACGCCTTAAAAAACGCGGATATCAGATTGATTCTGACGTGTTGATTACAAGAATTGAAGCCCCCAACTTAGAAATGATAGAGTTTTCAGAAGCTATCGGAGGACAAGGGATAATAAATGGGGAAATTTTGTTAATAAGTGGTACTCGTGCAAAAAATCATTCTAATACTGAAAAAAATGAGGTTCTTTTACAAATTTACTTTCATAAGTCAGAATCTATGGCAAAATAGTTAGTGCATTATAAGATAAATGAGACGAAGTAGGTGTGTAGGAATGAGTACAATTCGTGCAAAAAGAATAGCAGCTGATTTTCAAATTTTAAAGAAATTGTATAAGGAAGGCATTTTAGTTCAATTAAAGGCTTTTCCGGGTAAGAAAAAATCGATGGAGCATTTAGCCATTACTTTAAAGGGCCCAAAAGGAACACCGTATGAAAATGGGCTCTTTAAATTTGAAATCAAATATCCATCCACATATCCATACGATCCTCCTTTTATGAGAATCTATACTCCGATTTGGCACCCGAATTTTTGGCCAAAACCCGAGGAATATCCCGGAAAAAGAAATATCTGTTTAGCATTATTAGATCGCGATCACAAGGGTAGAAAAGATGGATGGTCCCCAACCAAGCGAATTGATACCATAATTTATGCAATATTGGCGATGATGGACGTTGATAGCCATAAATATGTCAATCCTACCGATGTATTTAATAAAAAAGCCGCGATTGAAATGTTAAATGATCCAAAGAAATTTAAGAAAAAAGCGCGGGACATTACAAAAAAGTATGCGAAAAAGAAATGGTAAACTACTGAATCCAGTAGACTTGTAGTAGAGTCGGCTGACATAATGATACAAAGGAGAATAAGAGTTGGTGAAAAATTAAATGCCAGAAAAACTATCTGATTCCGAAATATTCGATGATAAAAAAAAGAAAATCCTTGACACCAGCAGCGAGGATAACGAAATTATTGATTTAGAAGATCCTTCCACCGAAATTATAGACATTATTGTGGAACCCAAAGCGTATCTCAAAGTGCTATTCCACGCATTAAAGTATGCCTCCCCAAAAATTCCGCCACCCGCATGGCGTGAAGTGATTGGGCTTCTAGTAGGAAAACTCAAAAATCAAAATACCCCATTAGAAACCTTGGTGATTGTTGATGCCATCCCAGTAACCCATGGATCAGCAGTTCATGCTGAATTTCATGACTATTCTGCGATTGCAAAACTTCATTATCAAATCTCACCGCCCTATTTTATTTGTGGGTGGTATCATTCTCATCCGTCATACGGCGTGTTTATGTCCTCTGACGATGTGTCGACCCACCAACGCTATCAAAAAATGTGGAAGAAAGCAGTTGCTGTGGTAATTGATCCAACACTCGTCTCAAAAAAGAGTTTTGGCTGGGGATTTTTCCGATTTACTGACGATTTTACTCGATGGGAACGTCTCAATATTAAATATGCAAAACAATTTAACCCTGAAATGATACCGGAATTAATAGAACTGTATGGCGAATTATTAGACCAAAAAGAACTGGTTTCAGAGCTCGAAGAAGGGGAAAGATCTGCATAATGGCAAATAAAGAGATGTTCCTAGCAATTTTAATTATTATGGGGAGTTTAGGTGTCGCTATAAGTTTTGATAGCGGAAATTGGTCATATCTACTGGTTTTTTTATATTTTGCGGGTTATATTATTGGAATAATTCGCTTGTTTCAAGAGTATCGCTATTTTAGAGAATGGAATGCACCACCTGTTACCGCACTCTTTGTTGTCATTCCATTAGCTATTGGGATGAGCGGCAGTGTAACCGCATTATTCACTCCATTGTTTGATAAAGATGTATTTTTTGCAACTTTAAACCTCGACATATTGCCTTTTGGCTCTGTAACCATTTTTATTTCTTATTTTTCGCTTCTTTTTCTATTCGCTCCCTATATAATAATCCTCTTCCTCTTAAATCGTTATTTTAACGGAAGATATAATCCAGTTTACATCCAAAGACGAGCGTTCAACCCAAAAATCGTTGCCATCCTCTACATTATTCCTTTAGCAACTCTTTATTATTATTTATGGAAAGAAGGATATCCATTAGAGGGAATAGGTCTGCTTTCGCTCCTTACACTAATAGCGTTGCCACTCATATATACTATTAATCATGTTGTGTTTCCCCGACGACAAACACGCATCCACATGGCCTCTCCTACACCGTATCAAAGAAGCAGTTCCACAACTCAAGAACAACCCAGAAACAGAAACATAACACGCTCAACTCAAATCGCTCGTACGAACCGAAATCCTAATGTATCTTCAAGAACAGTTCGAACAAGTAATAACTATAGACAAAATAGATCTGCACAAAGAAGATCACAAAATTCTACACGTCCAACGGCTACCCGAACCACATCTACAGTTCAAATTGCTCCAGGAATTGAAGTAACCTCTAATTCATCGCAAAAAAAACGCAAAAAAACGACACAAAAAAATTCTCAAACCCGAACACGGCAGCATACCCAATCTAAAATGCAACCAATCTATCCAAAAGCACATCATCTCACAAAGGACGACTTCAATTGTATTTTATGTTTTCAGACACCGAAAAAAGGTGATGAAGACATTGTTTTATGCCCAAATTGCCGTTATCCATCACACATAAGCGAATGGCAGGAATGGCACAAAACAACTAATTTATGTTCGCGTTGTAACACTCCAATCTCCAATTCTTATCTACAAAGACCACGTTATGTGATTCCTGCTGCCGTGTATTCTAAATGGATTAAAAAATTTAAATAGCGTTTTTGAATTTCTTTAATGCTTATAAAAGCTCAAAAGAATACTTTTTTTAGAAACAAGTACGTTCTTAACGGCGATTTTTAATGAACAGAACACTTTTGGGCATTTATGGCTTACTTGCGGGACTCTCCATTGCCGTCTACTATTTTATTCAAAATGAACGTTCACTGGCCTTACTCGCCGTATACTTAGGAATCTATGCTTTTTTTGTCATTATCTACTTTTTACGTGTGTTATATTATATTCAAAATCGTGCTACTTTAAATGAGCTGTTTTTCTACATTGTTGGTAGCATTATTCCCGTTATAACCATTGGAATCCAAGTTTTTTTCAAACTAAGTTTTCCAGAAATTGGCATTATTGATTTGCAATTGGGTGAAGTTCGGCGACTGCTGAAAATTACTCTCTTTTCTTTCTTGGCATTCCCCTTTCACATTATCGTTTTAATCTTACTATTTAGGTGTTTTACACGTTACAAATTCATCCGCTGGGGACCATATTCAGAAAATGGCATTAATGCGGAATTACTAGGATTTTTTTTCTTTATAATAGATGGGATTATAAACATCTGGATCGGATGGATAGTGGCTGACTTTTTAGCTGTTTTAATTGGCATTTTTCTATTTCTTTCCGGTATTACTTTTATTATTGCAAGATAAAAGGAAATTACAAATATTAAGAAATGTCCGTTCAGTTCATTTAGCGCGATCTTTCCATATTACTCTGAAATTGAGCTTTACGTCGCTCTTTTTTGCTATGGTAAAGAATCCATTCAGTGACGCCAATTCTACTAATAAGGCCAGAAACGAGAAGCGAGAGGATGAAAGCTTGTGCTGTCGGACTTAACAAAAGAAACTCAGATATTCCACCCCCAAGTAGCCATACAAAGAGGAATATTGGCCAAATTGTAAAAACTGCTGCTAAAATAACCAACCAAGCCCATATCTCATTATTCGATAATCTAGATTCAATTATAATATTATCATAGAGAAAAGTCAGAACTATTAAGCC
Source organism: Candidatus Heimdallarchaeota archaeon (assembly GCA_015520535.1). Taxonomy (GTDB): domain Archaea; phylum Asgardarchaeota; class Heimdallarchaeia; order Hodarchaeales; family S146-22; genus S146-22. Next base: position 2,815 of record WAPZ01000733.1, on the reverse strand, counting down.
ACCTTCCAAAAAATACCAGACCATAAGCCAATATATCGTTATTTTCTCTCTTGATTTTAAATGCCAACCAAGGTACAACCTATCATTATTCTTCATTGGTCTATTAGCTCCAGTACCACAATCACTTTCAGCAACCACCGGCGCCAAATCTCCTAGCACATTTGATTTTGATTCTAGGCTTCGATTCTTGTCTTTTTTTCCCTTTCTTTGCTTATACTTGTCAAAAAGGAAGAATAAACCACCTAAATCAACGAATAAAAGCATCAGTACCGAAGTTAACAAAAGAAACTTAGATATCTCACCCCCAAGTAGCCATGCAAAGAGAAATATTGGCCAAATTATAAAAACAACTGTTAAAAGAAACATCCAAACCCGTGTATCATTATTCGGTAATCCAGATCCAACTATAATATTCTCATAGAGAAAAATCAGAACTATTAAACCACCTCCCAAAAAATACCAGACCATAAGCCAATATATCGTTATTTTCTCACGTAACTTTAAACTCCAACTAGTGTATAACCTATCATTATTCTTCATTGGTCTATTAGCTCCAGTACCACAATCACTTTCAGCAACCATCGACGCCAAATCTCCTAGCACATTTGATTTTGATTCTAGGATTATATTTTTGCCTCTTTTTCTCTTTCTTTGCTTATATTTGTCAAAAAAGAAGAATAAACCACCTAAAACATTGAATAAAAGCATCAGCACCGAAGTTAACAAGATAATTAAGCGTGTTGCGGGATTAAGCCACGGATTTTTTGGATCAAGTAAAAATTCACCGGTTTCTTCACCGTCAGTAGCACCATCGTTGTCAGTATCGGGGTTGGTTGGATCCAAACCGAGTTGATATTCTTCCAGATTGCTTAACCCATCAGAATCTGTGTCTATTGCAGCATCATTAGCTGACAGCGGGTTCAAGCCGTACACAAACTCCCAACCATCTGGAAGCTCGTCCCCATCTGTATCTGACTTCAATGGATCAGTTTTGGCAAATGAGGTCTCGGTGACATCAGATAAAAAATCTAGATCACGATCAATATCTTTGATGTTGCGTGTACGGTTAAACGATAGCGTGCCGCCATCCCCTTGCCAATAGACACGACTACCGGCGTTTGGCGGATCCAAAACATACAATGTTCCATCCTCGCTGCCCACCGCTATTTCTAATTTTCCATCACCATCGAGATCAGCCAGTGCCGGAGATGACACCACACCACCTGCAGTTTGAAACGCCCATAAGGCTGACCCATCTTCTCCATTTATTGCATGAATTTTTCCATCCCATCGCCCTATAAGTACATCTAATTTACGATCACCATCGATGTCACCTAAAGCAGGTGATGAATAACCGTTGACGCTAAAATAACGCCAACTTACGCTACCATCTTCAGCATTAAGGGCACAAACATATTTGTATGTGCCAACAATGACTTCTGGCTTGCCATCAACATCTACATCACCAATGGCAACTGAAGAGGCTATAGAATCGTCCGTCTTGTAAACCCATAAAATAGTCCCATCTTTTCCGCTTAAAGCACGGATAGCACCATCTCCGCTTGCGATGAACACATCTTGGCTTCCATCTTTATCGATATCCAAAAGCGCGGGTGAAGAAAAAAAAGTGCCAATTGTAAAATTACGAAACCACAAAATACTCCCCGTTTTTCCATCCAGTGCATATATATCACTACTACTATATCCATTACGGACTACACCGGACGCTTGAAACACGATGTCTAAACCAGTGTCACCATTCAAATTGCCGATTGCAGGAGAGGCTTCAATTGAAGCGTCTGGAACATTAATTTTCCATAAAACTGAACCATCTTCTCCATTAAGCGCATAAAAGTTTGGTTGTCTGGGACTAGTAATACCAAACACCACTTCTAGCTTACCATCGCCATCAATGTCACCTAAAGCTGTGGAACCATACTCCATACCACTCCCATAGAAATGAGAATCTTGAAAGCTCCATAAAATCGAACCATCTTCTCCATTAAGCGCATAAATTTTATTATCCTCCCCACTTAACCCTATACCGATGACAATTTCCGGTTTACCATCATTATCAAGATCACCAATTGTAGGGGACGTATCTATGGTTAAATATCCATTAGGATTTGGTTGAAATTTCCATATTAGCGTTCCATTGGCCCCGTTGAGTGCATAAACATTCCCATCATCGCTGGTGACAACAAGTTCCGGCTTTTTATCTCCATTTATGTCAATCACAGCTGGTGACGCGGTAATATGCCCTCTTGTTCGATATTTCCACAAAAGAGGTGGTGCTGACCCAATCGACAACGTATCTTTTTTGAGTATATTCTTTCTTGTGGCAAAAAAATCTAAAGATGAAGTGCGTCGGGGTGCACTAGAAAAATTTATGTGTATGCTACTAACCCTAAAATCTTGTATACCCATGCCCATGAAAAAAAGAAAAAAAATAAGAAGGCGTAGTAGGATAAAAATTCTCCTTCTTTGTATGTATCGTATGCAAATGCGTCTTTTAAGATGGAACATCTCTACGCACGCGCACACTCACTCATTGATTATTTTCTCATCATTAGCAAGAAAGCATAACAAACATGTCAAGTAGTTTTGATGTAATATATTTTTGAAACATACTAGTTTTTTCAAAATATAATTTATTTCCCTAAGAGGAAGTTGTGACATGTGGGAGAAAATTAGGACAAACTTGGACATTCAATGTCCATTGAAGGCGGAAGTGTGGGAGTATATAAAGGTTGGCAACCGAGGTACTTCGTAGTAGGTAGATAGATAGACGACTCACTCATTTACGCACTCACTC
>WAPZ01000732.1 GCA_015520535.1 Candidatus Heimdallarchaeota archaeon | reverse complement strand
TAGCAATTGTTACTAAAAGAACAGCAAACTTAAAAAAATCAGAGAATTTGCTCTTATATGGATATATTTAAATGCGTTCCAAAAACATAGTGTTGAAAAGCGATGCGCGCCGATTTACATTCTCATACTTTTTACAGTTTGCTCCCTTTTTACAATCCGCTTATTAAAGGGAACATTTATTTCCAAGATTCATGTTTGAGCCCCAAAATCTTAGTCAAGATTGCAAAGAAAAAAGGCTTGGATGCGATCGCATTAACTGATCATGACAATGGCAAAGGACTAAAAGAATTTGCTCATTATGCCAAAAAAAACAAAATACAACCTATTTTAGGGCAAGAAGTCACTCTGTTTAAAGTTGTTCCCTACGAAAAGAAGGGAAACCGAAAACGATATATCCCCTGGGCACATGTTCTTGTATGGGGTACACACCATGTGCCATGGAAAATACGTTTTCAACCGGTTGATGAATTTTTAGATGCGTTAAACGATTTAAGCGTTCCGTTTGCACTTTCTCACCCATTTGATGTAACTAAAAGTGCTCCCGGACCCGGATACGACCCCAAAACTTACAAAATCAATAAAGAACTCTTAGATAAATTCATTTTGTTAGACGGTCATAACGGCTTTCAACCATACAAAAACAACTACATTACACAAATTATTGCACGGGAATTTGGGTATCCTATGATCGGTGGGAGTGACTCCCACGAACCTATAATGGTGGGACGATGTTTTACAGAAGTACCGGATGCTCACACCGTCGATGATTTCTTAGAGGCACTATTTTATGCAAGAAAAAATCCCAAAAACACCAAAGTTAAGGCTTACGGACTAGGAGCGACACCAATCACTTGGGAACGCTGGATCCGTTGCTTAGTCAAACAACTGGATTGGAATACCCGCTTCGACATTTATCGGCATTTTAACCCCAATATCCAGGTGCGTGAAGAAAATTGGCGTAAAGATCCTGTATATGATGCACTTTTCTTCCAAAAAATGCCAATTGCTGTAAAAATACTACTTCGCGCCGAGTTACGTTATTTATTACCATTATTAACAATAGGCCTCAAAATTTATGGGCCGTTAATGTTAAAAAAAGCAAATAAGAAATATATCAAAATTTATGATAGTCTTCTTGAAGAAATAGGAAAACGAGAATTTGCACGCACTAAGAAGAAAATCATTGACCTCTTCTCAAAATAAGAAATAATATGTGTTAAAATCATGAGAAACTGACATTATGTTTTGATAAAAAGATATAAATCTCTTTTTATCGCCATCCACTTCCGCTGAAACAATTCTTTTATAAAATAGTTTTCTATATTATAATTGAGGAGATTTCAAGAATCACGACGGTTAAGATTAATCCATTCAAAAAAACACGGAAAAAATACAAGCACAACATATGTGAACCGACTTACAGCTTTGTAAAAAGGCATTATTATGTCCAGGAAACTTACAAGGACTACTTCCACATCCATTGCTAGTAAAAAAGAAATTCCGCACCAACTTGCATAAGTTTACAAAGAGACTCCAAATCCAAGCACAAGAATTATATGCGGAAATGTCTACTCTCAAAAACGAAAAACATTTTTTAAAAAAAATAGGTTGTCAGCAGTGTCCGACTCATCAAATATTAAAAATGTTCTTTATACGTTAAAAGTTATCCAAGCATTGGGGGAGAAAACTAGATTGGAGATCTTGCGCCTCCTTTTAGAGGCGGAACCAAATGGTCTTACTGCAAAAGAGTTAGCTGCACTAGTAAACAAAAAAATTCCGACTATTTTACATCATTTAGAAATTTTAGCCGAAGCTGGTTGTATTTACCATGAATTAAAGCCCCATCGCGAGTATAAGCGGGAAGTAAAACATTGGCGAGTCATTCAAAATAATATTACACTTAATATTGATTTAAAAATCTTAGCGTGGATGAGTAAATCTTTTGATGACTATATTGATGAATTTTTAACGACAAGGTATAGATTAGCGGGAAAACGAATTACGTTCGAAGATCTTAATAAAATCACGCCCGAAGACTTTGTAAATACACTTCATGTCTCTCAAGACTTTGCACATATTCTGAAAGAATACTTAAGTTATGAAAAAATTTTAGACATTTTAGCCGATGAAATCCACAATGAATTTATCGAAGCATACGAAGGACACGGTGTCCAACTACAGATGACACAAGCCGAAATTGCAAATTACCTTAAATGTGACTTATCGATCGCAAATGAAATACTTAATAAACTCCTTCAACGCGAAGATGCTTCATATGAAATGAAATATCTGCCAGAACTTCAAACGTTTGTGTTATGCCTTCGTGATTATTAGGTAAAAAGATTTTTTTGTGACGATTATGACACCTCTTTTCCCCAAAAATAAAAATTTCCAATTAGAAAGTTCTTTTCTGGAGTATCTAAAAAGACAATTAACACCATCAGAATCACTTCAGAAAGAACTGAAAAATATTGAAACTCATGTGATAAAAACATCGAAAGACGTG
>WAPZ01000731.1 GCA_015520535.1 Candidatus Heimdallarchaeota archaeon | reverse complement strand
AGATATATCCACGAATGATTATCTCAGTAGGTATCAACGGATGGCTTTGAAGGAGTTCAACAGTTTTTTTGACATTTTCTTGCACATCCTTAAAATTTAGAAAGAATTTAACTGGATTTGAGACCCCTAGCATTTTTAATACTTCGTCTCGACTCATTTTTGCTTTATTCTCTATTTTAGAAAGCAAATTATCTATGTCAGCATTGCTCATTTGTGCACCACAGAAAGTATGTCCAACAACAGCGACAATTCGAACTTCTAACTCATATATGGCAAGAAGTAGCGATCTTAAACTATCTGCTGTTAGTACGGCTCCGGCATTTCTGATGATGACCGCATTTCCAGGTTCTGTTATTCCAAAAACTTCTGATGTAATTCTACAATCCATACATGTCAAAATAGCGAGTTTTTGTTTCGGCTTAGCGCTTAACTCACGATAAGGGTAAAAAAATTTTATTCGACCCCATTCAGCGAATTGTTGTTCTATTTCTGCCAAGGTTACAGATTTATCTCCATACCACGATTTCATTAATTTTACCTTCATTAATTATGCACATTTTACTGAATACAACGAAAATAAAGAAGAAAAAAAATCTTGCGGTGTCGGAAACTTGGAAACAAGCTGCGTTCTTAAGGGCTAAATATTTTCAAGAAAATTACCTTTATTAGGAAAAAATGACGATGTATAGAAAAAATTTAGAAAGAAAGTACAACAAGGCTAGATTTTGCGAAAACATCTACTAGTAAGCAGACAACAATAGTCGATAATGGTATTAAGAGGTTATCTATGTCAGCGGGAGACAAAGCTTCGACGATGGTTGCAATAACAGCAACGAGTAGTACAACCATAAATATAAATAGGAGATCAAAGGATTTACTAAAAGGGACAAGAACTGGTTGTAATAATATGACAAAGAAAATGCCACCAATTATAGAAAATATGAACATGGCAAGCGTGCCTTCAAGTGTTTTTTCACGACCAAAGGTTTTGTATGTTTTTGATCCGTATTTTTTTCCAAAATAGGGAGCCAAGCCATCACCCCATCCGACGACTGCCATAGCTAATGCGCCAGCATACGAACCATAGAAAATCGTTCCCATAGTAATCATTGTAATGGTAAAATATAATGGTCCTTTTAGCAATTCTTTGGGATCACCAGTTCTTGTCATTGTTTTAACGTCCTTATCTTCTGGTGTAGCAAACATTCCTTTGTAGAGAAATGTTAAAAAGAACAGAGCAGGGACAGCGATATTTAATAGCCATGTGAAATCTCCCGGTCTCTTATCGTAGAAAAACCAAAAAATAATCCATGAGCCTGCAGCTACATGAATGACTTTTCGACTTAAATCTGAGGATAAGATTTTTTTATCAACGAGTTTTTCCATTATTGCAATGATGCCAAAAATATACACAAGTGTGCCTATAGTCACGAGAATATTCCATAACCAAATTAAATTATTTCCTAAAGGACTTTGCATTTTTCCTCACATTTTTGATTACTTTATTTTATTAAAAGAGTTTTTGGGACGTCTGAGTTTCCTTTTACTAACTCATTTAAATATTCTTCTTTTAAAATATTAAAAAACACAACCTTAGAAACCACATTTTTTTCTAGGGCGTCGATACTTTTTTTCACTTTTCCACGAATACTTCCTGAAGCATCGTTATTTTCAAGGGATTTAAGAATTTGTACAGCAGATTCAACCGTTAAAACTGGGGACAAATCAGACATGGACGCGGGTGGATATTTTTTATAGATTCCATCAACATCCATTCCAAAAAACACGGTTTTCAAGTCAAAAATACGAGCTAATTCAAAAAGAATATCATCGCCCGAACATACGGAAAATCCTAATTCTTTATCGGGAACGACATCACCAGAGATAATAGGAATGAGCCCTAAATTGAAAAAAGCCTTCAAATTGTTAATGTAAATATTCTCAATGCTTCTATTGTGATTCTGGATGATTGAAGAAGCATATAACTGGAAAACCGGTAATTGAACTGATAATAATGCTTTTAGGAAGTAATTACGCAATAGATTGACTTGATATTGCGCTTCAACTAATCCGACTAATTGATTCTCCTTTTTTTGCCATCCTTTATGAATATTATATTTCAACACGGGTTTATGACCATGAATTCCCACACCAGTTACAACAATTAGTTTTTTTCCCATATCATAGACTAACTTGAGAGAATTTGCAATTTTGGCAAGTCTTTCCATATCAATTTCCATTTTAGGGCTTTTTTTATCTGTTAACGCACTACCACCGACTTTTAGCAATATTATATCCTTTTCCATATCTTATACCGCCTATTATTTGCTTATTATTCTTTAAAGATAAAGTGATGAAACACGGCTAAAATACAATATTTTCTAACGATTCTACAACTTTTTGTGTTTCTTGAAGCACATACGTTATTTTATATGTATGTTCCAGTTCGTCTAAGGATAAGAAACGGTTTTTTCTATCACTTAAATATTTCTTCAGCACGGGGTAATTTCCCACTTTAAAGTGCCACACCTGTGGCGGAATCTCTTCGAGTAAGGTTTCATGATTAATGCGGACTGCTTGGAGTCTTTGATCGTATTTTACGAACTCAATTTTTCTATTTTTTCCCTTAATCTTTGGAATTATGGGAGTGGCAATCTTTAACCGATGTAAATCAATAAGCTGCTTTCCTATGATCTTAAATTTCAGAAACAACTCTTTTGGAAGTAATGGGACTTTTGGATACTCAATCTTCAGGCTATTTTGAAACAGTCGGCGATAATGTGGAGAATGTAAAAGAGCATAGATGTAACACAGAACATCTTCGGGTGAAATATCGTCGCCATACATCGTTTTCACCGTTTTCCAAAAGGTTTTTTGAAAGTTAGGTCTTTTAATCGTTTTATTGCTTTCATTATATAAATAGAGTGGGAATACATAGGCTTGTACAGATGTTTGTGATGATAACACGCCTCGTTCTACAATTTTATCTGTGATTAACGCATGCCGAAATTCCCCCCGTGTTTGGCGACACACTAAGAGAGCAAGGTTTTCTCCGATTACCAAGTGTTTCATGATTTTATACCTCGGATAGGCAACAAAAGAACGAGATTTGTCAAAAAAATAGGTATAACGAATATCAAAGGGCCGATAAAGAATGGGTTGAATTCGCTTCTTTTTAATCGCTTCTAGTGGCATTTTTTTACGTAATATTCTGATATCCTCTCTTATATCTTGTATGACCTTTGTTAGTTTCCAATCACGACTATCTTTGATGTTGTACTTAAGGCGTACTTCGTTGGGTGTAAAACGTAAAAGATCTTCAATATGTGCCCACAATTGATCCGGCGTGAAATTAATGGCAATTTTGTCTTTCTGTGTTTCAATACCGGTCACATACTTTTTGAAAATATCGGTGATGCTAAAAAGCGGATATTCCTCTTTTCTTTCCATATCGAACGGGACAAAGAAGTAATAGGGCGGTTTGGGTTGGAGTTCTCTCCACTTTATATCAGAAATTTGATGTGTTTCCAAAAAGTCGTATTTATCTTTACGAAAACGTAAACCGTGTTCTAATGTAGAGAAATAATAGACCTTCGCCAGTGTTGGAGAACTTATTAATTTTTTTTCGTTGTTTTCTCCTTTTATTTGCTGTTCTATTTTAATGAAAATGCTAATGGAGACTCCTTGTGAAATATCGAAAATATTTTCATCTGTTTCGCCACGTCTCACATTTCCATGCAAATTGAGAATATAAATTTTATCAAACGCTTGTAAAAGGCTATACCGCATTTGTCGGTGAACTACACCGTTCAAATAAGAATTATTGGTAATAAAGGCGACGATTCCTTGATGATTTTGTTCGGCAATCGTCCATTGAGCAAAACGAATGAATTTGACATAGTCATCCTGTAGCGCACCTTTTTTTCGTTCGTTTTCCACGCCTAATCCCGTTAAATACGTATCCATCATTGTTTGAATGAAGGTTTCATCGGCTCGCACCTCATACGGCGGATTTCCAAGAATTACAAAAATGGGAAAGGTTTTCTTTTCTTTAATTGATATTTGATGGCGTTTTGCCAAAGAGGTCAGAAATGTCAAAATGTTTTCTTCCTTAGCCGCTACGATGTTCAATGTATTAACCAAATAAATTGGAAACTGTATCATTTCGTGAACTAGAGCACCACCTAATGACTGGGCAAGTAAATATAATCTAAGATAAGCAATAATATACGGA
>WAPZ01000730.1 GCA_015520535.1 Candidatus Heimdallarchaeota archaeon | reverse complement strand
GCTAATTTATTTTTTCTATAGAACTCACACATCAGGATTCGGGATTCTTAATGAGCACATTAATTATGGTCGAGAAATTGTGGAAGGTTTACAAAGAAGGAAATAAAGCGCATGTAATTCTTAAAGATATTGAATTAAAAGTAGATGAGGGAGAACAAATCGCAATAATGGGTCCATCGGGCTCGGGAAAAACTACTTTTTTAAATGTGGTTTCTGGGCTAGACGATGCAACCAAAGGAAAAGTGATAATTGACGGAAACGAAATTACGGCTATGTCAATTGGTCAACGCACACAGTTTCGCCGAAAAAATGTCGGATTTATTTTTCAGAGTTTTAATTTGATTAAAAGCATGACGGCACTGGAAAATGTGATGCTCCCCCTACTGATGAATGGTTATTCACGTTCAAAAGCGGAAAAAAAGGCACAAGAACTGTTAGAACGCGTTAATTTATTGCATAGAAAAAACGCCTACCCCAAAAACCTTTCGGGCGGAGAAAAGCAACGAGTAGCCATTGCACGAGCCTTAATTCATACACCAAAGATTATTTTTGCTGATGAACCCACTGGCAGTTTAGATCGTGCAACATCAGCTGAAATTATCAAATTAATTCAAACCTTGCACCACGAATACAAACAAACGTTGATGATAGTCACGCACGATCCCCTAGTGGCTAAATCATGCGAAAAAATCTATTTTCTCAATGGTACACTCACAGAAGTTTCCAAAAACGATATTTAGGAAAAGAATTGGGTGAGGAACATGCGGTTTCTAAGCGTGTGGATTGGATGGAAGACTTCCAAATATCAATGGCGACGTATTATCTTAAGTTCCTTTGGTGTTGCCATTGCATTTTTATTCATCTCAACGACGTTTTTCTCGGCGGATAGCATACATTATGTGCTTACAAAAGAGCAAATTGAACCGTTAGCAAATTTAGATTTGATTTTAAAGCCAAATAAGAGCTCTCTGATGCCACAATCACTGGAAGAAGTAATTAAAAATGATACGAATCTAATTAAAGATCTTGACGCCATTTCGCCGCGTTTTGTTGTCCGTGGTGCGGTGGGAATTCAAAATGAGAATGGACTGGTTACCACTGGAATCTCACTGATTGGGATTAATCCCGAAAAAGATGTAAATATCGGGATCTTTCAGAAAAACGAAAAAACTATTAATATTTCTTCATTAATAAACAATAATCCTTCAAATATCACTGCCACTACAGCAATAAATGTTGTTATAACAGACACATTAGCCAATATCCTTCAGCTGCAAGAAAATCAAAACTTTACCGTCCAATTTTATGTTCTTCCAAATCAACCGCCCTTTCAGCTGGTTTTACACACAGCCTTAATAATTGATACTGTTAGAAAAGCAAAATATTATTCTGATAGCAGCATATTCATCGATTTATTCGCGCTTCAGACACTTAGTGGGCAAAAAGGGAATATCACAGAAATTGCACTTAGTTTATCAGATACCGCAAGGAAATCAAAGGAACAACAAGCCGACTTAATCTCAAAGCTAAAAGAGCTCATAAAGACCCAAAAATATGCGGTTGAGATTATTAATATTCGTGAAGAATGGGAAAATCGGGTATCAGAAGCAACAAATAGTATTCTCAGTTTTTATCTTGCGCTAGCCTTTTCTCCTATTGTTGCTTCTATTACGCTAATTGTAATCATTTTTTATCTACTTATCGATGAACGCCGGAAAGAATTGGCTACCATGCGAGCGGTCGGAATGCATCGTCGAGAGATCTTCTTTCAATTGTCAATAGAATCCCTCTTTTTATTGGCATTCGGCGGTGTTATTGGTATCACTGGTGGTATTTTTGCCACTAAACTCCTCTTATCATTTTTACACGTCAAGCCGCCGAGTGGATCGACGTTTAATTTTGTTTCGGGTGTTCGTTATGGTTATTCTTATGATGTTGTTATCATTCCATTAACTCTGATTAAAGTCTTTATTTTTGGTGCTTTATTAGTCATATTACCAACCATTATCGCTGCATGGAAAATTTCGCACATGAATATTATTGAGGGACTGCACCACCATGAAACCACGTTAGACACAACAAAGGCTTCAATAAAAGTCGGAATCGGCGTAGTAATTGTAGCAGTACTTTTAATGATTGCATCCTTTACTCAAATTGCCAGTAACTCTGATCTTGCTGCCGTTCTCTTTATTTTTGGTGCTTTAAGTGTATATATTGGTTTAAATTACTTGTTTCCAACAAAGAAATCACTGTCTTTCCTTTGGTCACTTGTTAATTTAGTTATATTATCCCAATTCACACGATTTATGGCTTTTCTTATTGAAAATGACGTTTCCATCAGTGAAATCTTTCCCGTGGCGTTTATGGTTCATGGAATAATTATAGGTTGCATTTTTGTGGTTCAAATTCTTCCATATCTCATTATAGGATTTACAAAAACCACATCAAAACTTAGTAAAGGAGCTATCCCCATAATATATGCCCTTTCCAGTTTAAAGCACAACAATCTTCGAACCATGTTGCTTTTAGTTCTTCTCTCTGTGATTTTATCAATGGCGTTTGCAATAACGACATTTTCCGCCGGTCGTTCTGTGGCAATTCAAAACGAAATCAGCCGAAACTTCACGATGCAAACTGATTTTATTGCTTACTTGACACAGCCACTTAAAAACACATCTACATGGGAATCCCAAGCTATATCATATCAAATACCCACTTATTTAACATTAGTGAGTGATTGGTATTCAACACGCACACATGTATCCTTTGAAAAACTCTCTAAAGATGCTGAAGAGAGATTTCGAGAAAATAAATACTTTGATGTAGTTGGAATAGATAATAGTGTGTCTGAACAACTCAATGTCTCATTCATCTACATTGACCCACAATATACCGAGACCGAGGCATGGCAAATGGTGCTCATGGGAAAAGCCGCATTATATTCATACCGTTTCTATAGATATCTGGACATGCCTCTAGGGACAATAACATTGGAAGGAGAACATGCTAACAGAAGCGTTCCAGTTATTGGATATATTTTTGCTAATAATGCAGATATCTACATTGATAAGACTTTATTTTCGGAGTTGTTTCCAAATTTAAACGGAAGTCGGAACTTGTACTTTTCTTTTACACCATATGCCAAAAAAATAATGAAAACCATAAAAAATGAAGACGAATTTCTCAGTGAGCTCCAATCAAATCTAACAAAGTCTTTACTTTCATGGGGTCCTTTTGTACGCTCCAGTCAGTTATTTATAAAACAATTACGTCCGTTGATCGAGTTATCCTTCCGAAGTGTCGAGAATTATATGTATCTTGGATTACTTATCGGAATTGCGGCGATTGGACTTACCACATCCCGACGAATCGACCGATCTAAATTCGAGTTTGGTATTATGATTAGTTACGGAGCCACAAAAAGTGAAATATCGGCAGCAATTCTTATTGAAATTGTTTTTTTCATTATTACATCAATTTTAATAGGATTTACCTCCCCACTCATATTTTTCGGTGAACTAATGCGGATTTATGCGGATTCTCCCCTTATAATACCCGTTACCAGACTTTTATTTTGGATTACGGTAATCATCACAACTTCCATGATAAGTACAGCGCTTCCCCTTTACCGAATCGTACACCTTCAACCAACAAAAATACTTCGTGAAATAGAATAAAATTACCACATGTGAGT
>WAPZ01000729.1 GCA_015520535.1 Candidatus Heimdallarchaeota archaeon | reverse complement strand
TCGGTAGTCTGTATTTTTAGCTTTGCTTGATTATCCCATCTATCTATAACAGTTACCTTTACATTGGATGATTCGTATGCATTGTTCGGTCCTAAATCGTATTTAGTTCCAGAAACGTATAGCTCGACAGTAGCTCCTATGTTGTGAACTTCAAATACAAAATTCGGGTTGGTTAAGGATACCTTTGTATTTGCATCAACTATGATTTCTTTAGAAAATACCCATTTAGACACATCGATTGAAATATTAACATATTTTGTTGAGTTTCCATCATCGAGTTTCAAATCTCCAGAATAAACTCCTTCTGCTGTAGAGGGGACATCTATAAGAATTTGAATCAATCTTTGGGTAGGGGCAGATATGCTACCAGGGTTTAATGTTATGAATGGCTCTGTAACGGTAATCCAGCTAGAAATATAGCCTTCTTTAGTTATAGTTATGTTAATTGTTTCATTATCTCTATTTTCGAACAATAAATAAAGTTCGTGTGAAGTTCCTGGTGTTGTGTTGTAATGAGCTTCCGTTGGATAATACGTCCATGCAAATGCGTAGCCAGAAATCACATATAGAAACAACAACCCCAGCATGAATTTTTTCATCATATCACCTCTCACCATATTAATATCAGTTAATATTAAAACGTGGACGATATATTTATAAATTTATCATCGATAGATTATCGATATATCAGTAATGTGATATGAAATGAAAGAGTTTAGGTAGCGGAGGTCGAAGAGTATGAAAAACAAGTTTGAACCTTTGAAAGGGAAAATAATCGACGCGGGAGAATTAACAGAAGAAGAACGAAAAGACATTCGTGGTTTTTTTGTTTTTGTAAAAGACCTTGAATCAGCAGTTCAGGGATTGTTGCATGATTTAGATGTATTTTCAGAGATTTTGTTGCATCATTATTTTGTGCCAAAACACAGGATTGATGAACTTAAAGAACTAATCAAAAAATGGTTTGCGGATGTTATTGATACGAAAGAATTCCGAGAAGATTTCATCAAGGAAGTTCAAGAAGCAGAAAAACGAGTCAAAGAAGGCAAAGCAAAGGAATACACGATTGATGAGTTTAAGAGAAAATTTAAACCAATTGAAGGTGATTGAAGATGAGGAGAGAATATCAAGAAATGGAGAGGCGTGTTGATGAAATAAAAATTAATTATAAATGCAAAATCGCAGAAGTAATTCACGATGAAAACTTATCAGAAAGAGAAAAAAAATTAGAAATAATGAAACTCGTAGATGATTTTGCTAAGGAAATTAAGAACGAAATCTATCCATACTACGACGATGATTAAAGGTGATGACATGACGAAGAAAACTAAAAAGAAGCTAACTAAGGCAAAATTGAAGGATAAAATCATAGAGTTCGTAAAAGAAGGCGCTGATAACAGATACAAACTCAAAAAGAAGTTCGATGAAGAGAAAATACAAATTAGCTATCAAACTATTAGAGAATACGTGTTTGAATTGATATTGGAAGGCAAACTCAAGTTTATTGAAGAAGATACTTTGAGAGGAACAAAAACATTGAAGGTAGTAGAGGAATGAGATTCAAATCTGAACCTGTATTAAAGCAGTTGCTTGAAAATAATGTTGAGTATGTGAGAATATAAATTCAGTTCCTAAAAACAACAATCGTGTGGTGATGAAAGATGATTTATGAGTCTGAATGGAAAATATTGACCACCATGTTCAATGAATCGTTAAGAAAACATGAGTTCAGAGTTACCGAATTGGTTCGTTTAACCAAATTAAGTCCAACGGGTGTTCATAGTGCATTAAGTAGGCTTATCAATAAAAATTTGGTTATGAAAAGTGAAGTTTATGGTAAATATTCTTTAACAACGAAAGGTGAAGAGGTCGCAAAATTACTAATCCAAATTGAGAATAAATTGAGGGGGTGAGATTATGGGAGAAGTGAAAGAAATTGAAATATTGGACACAGCTTTTAAGGACTTAATAACAACTCTAAAAGAACAAACAAAAGCGATGCTTGATAGTGATTCAGTCAAGTTCGTTGGTTTTGAAATATATTTCTTGGATGAAAAAAACGATGTATGCCAATCATTCGGATTTTGGGCAAAAGGATTTAACAAAGAAGATTATGGTGTTTAATGTGGAAAAACACGTATTTGATAAAGACGAACTAATCGAAGAAGTTAAGAAAGAAACAGATATAGGCAAGAAAATTGTAAAAGCGGAGATGGAATTTTTGAAAGACATCGATAAACTGATAGAATACGTTCTTGAGAAAGATAAGGAACTATTTGAAAAGTTGAGTAAAAAATGATAGGAGGTGGATATATGAGGTATGTGATAGATATAGAAACTCTCGGATTAGACCCATTCAGCCACAAAGTTATTGGTATCGGTGTAATGAATCTTGACTCTGGTGAAATTGAAGTAAAGTTCTCAAAAAACGAAGAAGAATTATTGAACCTATTTTGGTCTAAATTTCTACAAGCACACACGATTATCGGTCATAACATTATGGGATTTGATATACCTTTCGTGGTGATAAGGAGCATCAAACACGGCATAGCCGTTCCAACAAGATTCCCAAAGGTCGTGGATACTTTAAACGTATTTTCCATGAACGATAACAAAAAAAGGAGGAGATTATCCACAATAGCAAATTTTTTGGGCTTCGAAGTTAAAGATAGAGATGCTTCACAGATACCCACTCTATGGGACGAAGGTAGAGTTGAAGAGCTTGAAGAATATCTCAAAAAGGACTTAGAAATGACCGCAAACATATTTAAAAAACTAGAAGAGAGCAATGTCTTCGAGCTGTATGACTGGCTTAAAGGGAGATGATTATTCTTGCCAAATCTCTATTTTGTCCAACTCGATGTTTTTACCATCCAAAATACACTTGCACTCGCTAAATATTTGTGTATCCGATACAGGCTCTTCAAACTCCTTACATCCACATACCAAGTCCATAAGGATATATTATTTTCGAAATATTTAAATATTAGGGATTGAAATGAAAGAGCCAACAAAAGAAGATTTGGACAGAGTTCATAAGTTAATATTAGAAATTGAAAAGAAAAGATTGCTGGATGATGAAATTATTGATGATTGTATAGAACTACTCAATCATTTTAGCATATTTC
>WAPZ01000728.1 GCA_015520535.1 Candidatus Heimdallarchaeota archaeon | reverse complement strand
TCTTAAATATAGTACGCAGTATTTCAAGACCGTAACGGTAGTAGCGCATCGGTCAACAAAGTCGAATCCGAATGCAAACAAAGGATTTTTTATTGTAGCTGCAATTGAAAATATTTCGGAAAAAAATGCTCAAGAAACAAGCAAAGTTCCGAAAACATATCTTTGGAATGTAAAAATGAGCGAATCCTTATTATTAATCACAATAAGGCTCATCAGAGCCAGTTTTTGGTCGGGAATCCACTTTGGTACCTTTAAGTGGCAAAAACTTCCAAAAAACATTCCTAAAAATTACAAAAAAAGACTATTATTTCCTAGATGGACAAGTTCGAAAAAAATAACTCCAAAAGAAGAAAAAATACTTACAAGATCCCAATTTCTGTATATTGCGGTAGTGACAAAGTATGGATATCTTCATGTAACACCGGTTCACTTTGTTCATTTAAAAAACCGTGTCTATTTAGCGACCAGTTTACAATCCGCAAAGATGAAAGGTTTTAAGTTTTCAAACATAGCGGCGGGGTACACTTATCCAACGACAAAACAGCGTTCCGAGTATCATAATGCCCTTACCATTCAAGGGCATGCCTTCTCCTACGGCTGGAGTTTTTGGACAGCATTAGCCTACGGCTTGCTGTTTTTTCCATATCTTCTTTACATTACGTTTCGTATGTGGAGAAAATATCCCGTTACCATCAAAAATTTTCCCACAAAGCAGACACCATATTCATGGAACTTTATTCCGCTGGTCGGAAGGACGTTTATCGAAATTGTATGGGATGAAGATGAAAAAGAACATGTCTAGCATCGCTTGCCCGGCAGCTACCGTTTTTTCGCGTTTGAAAATGGTTTTATTTTACCCGCTTGAAACATTGACCATGCTGTCCAACCTAAAACGATGGTAAAGAACACATCGGATAATCCGACCACGACATATAATATCTCATTTTTTTTCAGAAAAAAACCAATCACGGCAAGAATAAAATATATTAAACGCCCGGTCGCGGAACCGGCGGGAATTACCCACAATTCGGGGACATGATCACCTTTATATCCCGCCCAAATTAACCAAAAACCAACGGTAATGAGAAACGCTGCAGATAAATCGCCATACAGTTGTGGTTCGGGTAATCGCATCTGAAAAAAACCGAAATAGAATTTTCTAAGAATGACAAGAATCCCGACAACTGCCGCATGAATACCACCAGCATAAAGCCAAAGGCGTTCCCAGAAGAACGTGTCATTAGCTTTGTACATCCGCCACCCAACCATTTACCTTGCTACTCGTTTTAAACCGCTCAATTGACACAAACAATCTCGTCTTTAAGGGAGTTATGGTTTCTTTCAATCTTGATGCCCATTCAATTCTACTATATTTCCCAGAAACAGCCATATAAATCATGAAAAAAGAAAAAACAGTTTCATTCTTTTTGTGTGTTTGCATGAACAGATTGGAAAAGGCTAAATACAGAGGATAAAGGAGCCGTACTTTGAATGACTCGACGAAAAAAAGCTTTACTGTATTGTAAATGCCTTCATATAGCCTCATAAACCACATGTAGGGAATAAAAGTGTCATGGTGGAAAAATGCCGTTATCTATCAAATTTATCCCCGTAGTTTTGCCGATTCTAATGGTGATGGCATTGGAGATTTGCGGGGAGTGATTGAACGTTTTGAATATTTAGTTGAGTTAGGAATTGATGCTATTTGGTTTTCACCCTTTTTTAAATCGCCACAAAAGGATTTTGGCTATGATGTTGAAAATTATTATGAAATTGATCCCGTTTATGGAACCATGGCTGATTTTGACGAACTCTTGAATCTTGCGCATGAACATAACATCAAAATATTGTTGGATTTGGTTTTGAATCATACGTCTGATCAGCACCCATGGTTCAAAGAATCGAGAAAAAGCCGTGATAATCCTTATCGAGATTTTTACATCTGGAAAGACGGAAAAAAACCGCATGGCAAAAAACCACCGAACAATTGGAAAAGTTTTTTTGGTGGTTCGGCGTGGACATATGATGAAAAAACAGAACAATGGTATTATCACCACTTTCTACCCGAACAGCCCGATCTCAATTACCGCAATCCAAAAGTTAAAGAAGAAATGTTTAAAGTAGTGAAGTTTTGGTTAGATAAGGGAGTGGATGGCTTTCGCTTAGATGTAATTCATTTAATATATGAAGATCCATCATTTCGTGACAATCCACGGTCTTGGCGGCTTTTTCCCTCTGATTATTCAAACGCATGGCTTTTTCAAGAGCATAAATATGACGAGAGTCTAGAAGAGACTGTAGAATTTGTACGTGAGTTGAGAAAATTAGTAGACAGCTATAAAGAACCAGAACGCGTTCTTTTAGGAGAAGTTTTAGGGATTCCCGAACGTGTTCGTCTTTTTTATGGACCCAATAATGATGGGTTACACTTAAATTTTAATTTTACTTTTACATCATGCCCCTTTAAGGCAGAAAAATTTTACAATGTCGTCAAGCGGATAGAAAAAACCTTACCGGAGCCTTATTGGCCTTGTTACACCTTTTCAAACCATGACATACCACGAATGATTAGTCGTCATGGAAATGACGAAAAAAAGGCACGTCTCTTAACGTTAATGCTACTCACGCTTCGTGGAACGCCGGTTATTTATTATGGAGAAGAAATTGGTATGCAACAAGTAAAAATTCCCAGAAAGAAGGTTCAAGATCCATTAGGGAAAAAATTTTGGTTTAGCCCCGTACCTATAGGCCGCGATGGTTGTCGCACGCCAATGCAATGGGAAGATAGCGCTAACAGTGGTTTTTCATCATGTGA
>WAPZ01000727.1 GCA_015520535.1 Candidatus Heimdallarchaeota archaeon | reverse complement strand
TGAAGTGCCTGCTTATTTGAATGCGGCCGATTTTGCCTTTTGCCTGCACAAACCACACAAATACTCTCATGCCTACTCGCCTATCAAAAATGGTGAGTACTGGGCTTGTGGCTTACCCACAATAATTCCTGAAAATATTGGTGATGATAGTGCTATCGTTAATGAAAGTGGTAGTGGAATCGTTGTTGATAATCCAAAAATTCCAGAAAAATCACTTAAGCAATTATCTATTTTATTACAAAAATACGATAATGAAGAAATAAGAAAGTTAGCAATCCGATTCAGGAACTCAGATCGCACAAAGATAGTTTATTCAAAAATTTAAAATGGATCTTTCAATTATTATAATAAACTACAATACAAATCAATATACACTACAGTGCATAAGAAGTATCTATGAACAAACAAAAAATATCGAATTTGAGATAATAGTAATTGATAATAATTCACAAAAAGAGTCCGCCAACCAAATTCTAAAAGAATACCCATCAATCAAATTAATCAAGAACTCAGAAAATATTGGTTTTGGCCGAGCTAACAACCAAGGGATTGCCATGGCCAAGGGAAGATATATTCTTTTACTTAATTCAGATACAATTATACTGGAAAATGCATTGGAAAAATGCATAAGATTTATGGATTCTGATTTTGCCAGAGACAATAATATAGGCCTGGTTGGTTGTAGGCTCTTAAATGAAGATCTAAGTCAACAAAATTCTGTATTTGCTAAGGGTAGTTTATTAAGTTATTTTTTTCATAGTAATCCGTTCATCAATAAATTTATTAGGCCAAACAAAAATTTAAGTCTGAATAAATCACAATTTGTCAGTGGTGTTTCCGGTGCCTTTATGTTGTTTAGAAAAGAGGTTTTTAAAGTAGTAAAACCTTTTGATCCAGACATTTTCATGTATTCCGAAGAAACCGAACTTTGCAGAAACAGAGTTTCCAAACATTTTAATATTTATTATTGGCGAGAAGCAAAAGTTATTCATTTGGGAGGGAAATCAAGTAAAGGCAACAGTTCATACTACCAAAATGTGTTGTCATTTTCCTTGTATTGGTACAAAAAGGGATTCCTATTATATCTGTTTTACATTACAATATTTTCCTTTAATTGGTTATCACATTTAATACTTTATCCACTTGTAAGCGTTTTCAACAAAAAGTCAATTAATCTTTATAAAAGATTCATAATTAGCTATCTAAAAGTATGCCCTTATCTTTTCATAGAAATACCAAGATACAGTAAAAATTGGGGGTCCAGGCCTTCTCCTTTAATACTAAAATAATCAATACAGCAATGACACAAACAATTTTTTGTATAGCAGGAATGCATAGGTCAGGATCGTCTCTTTTTGCCAATTGGTTGCATAGTTCGGGCATATTCATAGGTGAAAATCTTTACGGACCGGCTTCCTCTAACAAAAAAGGTCACTTCGAAGATCATGATTTTCTAAATCTGCATAAAAATGATTTATTAGAAAAAAAAGAAGACATCTCTGGTTTATTTGTAAAATCAAGTAACTTAAAATTCGAAAATAAAAGTAAACTACTTGCTAAGGAAATTATTAAACAGCGAGCTAATCACCCTATTTGGGGTTGGAAAGAACCAAGAACGACTCTTTACTTAAATGCCTGGAAGGAATTAATTCCGCAGTTAAAGGTAATTGTACTCGTTAGAGATGAAGTTGAGGTAGTGGAATCACTTTACAAAAGACTAAAAAAGAACAAATGGTATTACACCAGAAATCCTATAAAAAAATTATGGTGGTGGTTAGATATTGATTTGCAACCTGAAAAATGGCATAGAATTTTCAGCAATACTTACCATCGTTATTACAATGCTTGCAAAAGTTTTCAAATACAATATCCTGATGATGTTCTTTACATAAGAACTGATGAATTTATACAAAATAGAAAAGCTACCGAAAGAAAGCTTAACCAATTTTTTAACACTCAACTAAGTTTTGTGGAACTGAACTCTATCTTTGATGCTTCATTACTATCAAAAAAATAAATGATTCACAGGATAATTAAAAAACTTAAGTTTATTCGAGATCAACTTCTTGAAGAATACTTTATCCCAATTGATAAATCAAAAATCAGGCGAACAAAAAACCTTTTACTTGTACCTTCACTTAGATACAGAAGAGGAGGAAAAATAGCTTATATAGAATGGGGGCACGTTATCGGCATTTTTCAAACCATAATAGGGCAAGTACTTAACCAAAAAACCGGCCAGCGAATTTTAGACGTAGGATGTGGTACTGGCTTATTGGGGATTGCATCAGAGAGTTATGTATCAGAAGGAGGAAAGTATATAGGTATTGATGTGATTAAGGAAAATATTGATATATGTAAAAAAATTTACCAAAGTCCATATTATGAGTTTATACATGTAGAAGCCCATAACGAAATGTACACACCCAATAGTTACCAAAAGCAAAAGTCATGGCCATTCGCAGATGAATCATTCGATTTAGTAACAGCTCTTTCTGTTTGGACACACTTTGGTTCACAAGATGCACAATTTTATATAAAAGAAGTTGACAGGGTACTAAAACCAAAAAGTAAAGCAATTATCACCTTCTTCTACCTCAACGAAAATTATACCCAATCACTGGCTGATAGGAACCAGGAACTTGGCAAGTTTAACCGAAGCCCAAAAGACCTTTGGATATTTGATAAAAAATTCGAAGATTCCGATGATTGGTTAACTCCTAAGTGGACGAATGTACCCGAGGAAGCCATTGGTATTACTAAAAAAGGATTGGATTCAATATTGGCCCAAACCAGCCTTTCTTTAAGCACCATATATAATGGAAGCTGGAAAGAAAGACCCGGAGCTTATTTTCAAGATATTATTATTCTAACAAAGAATGGATAAAATGTAATTATAAAGCCTATGTTGGGTCCTAAGAAAATCATGACAGATTGAGTGCCAGGCAATTCAACCTGCATACAACACTAGGCTTAAGGCAACATCATAAATTCTTAAATTCTTGGATATTGATTGTGGATCGCTCAGAGTTGGTAAGTTATTTATCCCCTACTTATTAAAAGGAAACTATACTGGCATTGAACCTAACAAATGGCTGGTTGATAAAGCTATCACCAATGAAGTTGGTAGAGACATCATAAATGTTAAAGATGTCAGGCTATTCCACTTTATTGATTTTGTACTTAGCAGGACAAACGAAAAATTTGATTTTATAAATGCTCAGTCTATTTTTTCGCAAGCTTCAGCCAGCCAAATTATTACCTGAATGACTGGTTCTAAACCTTGGCAAAAAGTTTAGATTAGTTCAAAAACTTAATAAAATAAGAAAAAGAATATTAGTTATTACTTTTTAATCACTCATAGTATAGACCAATAGTGAAACTATTCAATACCATATTTTTCACACTGTCTTCGGTGTTGGCTATGGCACAATGTCCTTCTTCAAATTTTACCATTAGTAGCAATGCTTGCCTAAATGAAAATTTATCCTTAACCAATACTTCCACAAATTACGATTCAATATATTGGGACTTTTGCTCTGCAGATATTGCTTCACTTACCCCTATTGCCAGTTCATCTACCATAGCCGGTCTATCAGATGGATGGGGAATTAAACTGGTAAAAGATGGAAGCCAATGGTTTGGTTTTTTGATTGATAGGGCTAGCAATTCGATTATTAGACTTGTTTACGGCAACTCTTTATTAAACACACCTGCCATTTCTAATTTAGGTAATATTAATAACCAATTATCTAACCCAGAAGGCATAGACCTTATTAAAGAAAATGGCAGTTGGTATGCATTTGTTCCTTCTTTAGATCCGAATTTTGGAATTGTAAAATTGGCATTCTCAGGAAGTTTGGCAAACACCCCTACAGCAACTAACATTGGCAATTTTGGTTTTACAGGAAGAATAAGAGAAGTAAAAGCACTGAATCAGAATGGAAATTACATCTTGTTATTTTTACAATATGAAACACAAAAAATAATTCGAATCAATTACAGAGATTCGTTCACAAATAATGTTTCTTTAGCTGATATTTATGAAACTCAATCGATTACTGATGCTGTAAATTCTATCGGGATTGAAATAATAAATAATTGTGGCAATTGGAAAGCCCTTGAAACTTCTATTACTAGCAACAAAATTATTCAACTTGACTTTGGTAACGATATATTGTCGGAACCAACCGTTGAAGCATCCTACAACTTTACTGGCGTAAGCAATCCAAGAAAAATAAGCAGCATCAGTGAAAATGGAAATCGATACGTTTTTGTTGCTAATTCAACAGGCAACATTTCTATTATTGATTTTAAAGATTTAAATATTGCGAATCAACCATCAGAACTGGATAATACTAATTTCAATCAATTGATTGCTTTGCATTCAGTAGCATTTGAAGGGAAGAAAATTTTGGTTGGCGTTAATAAATCCTCCAATTTATATACTTATATTTTTAGTGCAGATTGTGGACAATCTTTGGAATATTCGAGTGCTTTCGAGCCGAATGGTTTAAGCTATACTTCATCCGGTACTTACCAAATTGAACTCACCACAGTAAATACTACATCAGGTTTTTCACAATCTTCAACCCAATCCGTCACCGTCTCCGCCTCCACTGCCCCGCAAATCAGCGGCAGTATTTCCGGCAACTGCCTGAGCGCCCCGCTTAACTTCTCCGGCCAGGAAATTTCGGGTACGGTCAGTGCCTGGAACTGGGATTTTGGCGATGGCTCAGGTACTTCCAACTTACAAAACGCCACCTACACCTATGCCGCTGCCGGGGAGTACCGCGTAAAACTCAGTGTTACCGATGCCAATGGCTGCAACAACCTGTACATCGATACTGCCTGGGTATATGAGGAGCCCATCCCTGATTTTACCATACCGGCCGGCAATCTGTGCATGAACAACGCCATTGCCTTTACCAATACCACTACCGGAGAAACCGGCCCGGTGGTCTCCTGGACGTGGGACTTCAACGGTGAAGGCAGCTCAACAGCCAAAGACCCTGTTTTTACTTTTACTACCCCGGGCAGCAAAACCATTACCCTCACCAGCTCCTTGCCCGGCTGCGCCAATGTAACGCAACAAACCATTACCATAGAGGAAGCCCCCAACACCGCCTTCACCTTCACCAACGTCTGCAACGGGCAGGCCACCACCTTTACCGATGCCACCACCGGCAGCAACCTTACCGCCTGGAACTGGGACTTTGGTGATGGCAGCACCGCCACAACCCCAAGCCCTACCCATACCTATGCCAATCCGGGTAAATACCCGGTTA
>WAPZ01000726.1 GCA_015520535.1 Candidatus Heimdallarchaeota archaeon | reverse complement strand
AGATGTGTATAAGAGACAGGCTGTGGTCATTTGAATTAATAATAAATTGTTATCGGAAAAAAGGAACAGATCTATTAAGTGGGCGTGAGGTGAATGATACAACACATTACGCTTTAATGCTATGGTTTTCCAATTAACATCACCATGAATTAGTTCTACAGATTGAATCTGCCGTAACATTTGCACTATTTCGTGTAATTTTTGAGTTTTTGCATTCTTAGGCAATTTTGACTCTGAAGTAGATGGTTGATATCCCTTAACAATTAAGGCTGCAATCAAAATGTGTTCAAAAGTATATCCAAATCCCGCATGTCCACCACAAAGTAGTTTGAAAAAGCGGTCATGGAGGATTTTTCTTAAAAACAATACATATTCTTCAGTAAAGCAATCTACAAAGGCAAGTAGGTGAAAATAACTGGTTAGGTAATATTGATTAGCACCATTTTGCACAATTAAGCCCATTGTCATCAATTGGTAGACCAAGTGATTGATCTCTTCTTGTTGTTGGGGGTCATCGACAGTGGGTGGCGTTCCCAAAAAATGACCAAAATGAGAGTGGGTAATAATCCAATGATATACTAGAGGAAAAAAAGTGCTTGCTTGAAGTTCTTGAATTTGAAGCATTTTTTCATGACTGAAAATCCTTTTTTTGAAATCATTTTCTATTAGTGGCATGAGAACATTGAGAAAATCTTGGTAGTTCAGATCACGGCGTTTAGTTAAAGTCTCTAATTCAGCTAAAAACCATTCAGTAATAAACACAATGGTTCGTGGATGGCCACCACTGAAGGATTGAAGGAATTGCCGATAATATGAGAGCAACGCATCTATTCCGTGAGAAATGTGTTTTTCTTTCAAAATTGGTGTAACTATTTCTTGTGTAACGGCATCGACATATTGATCAACTTCTTGAGGTGTAAAATTTTTTATAAGGACTTGTTTTACTTTTTGTGCGATTGGAGAACCAATT
This sequence comes from Candidatus Heimdallarchaeota archaeon, assembly GCA_015520535.1. Taxonomy (GTDB): domain Archaea; phylum Asgardarchaeota; class Heimdallarchaeia; order Hodarchaeales; family S146-22; genus S146-22. Next base: position 8,006 of record WAPZ01000726.1, on the reverse strand, counting down.
TTTGAGCCAATTTGGGATAAAATGTGATATTGTGTTCCCGAAAGTATAATAAGGATATTTGACCACGTCAAAGACTTCAAAATTCGTGTAAAGTAATGAAGCGCTGTTTCATTCTCTTTTTTCTGTCTTTCTGACTCTTTATCAATATCATTTACTATGATTCTTCCTTGAAATTCTTGAATTTCATCAGCCACGAAAAATATTGGAATATACGTCGAAAAGTGGTCAATTATGGTGACAGTTTCATCTAATGTGATTTTTGAGTGGTCAAGAATGCTGTTTGTATGGTCAAGGAGCTTTTGAAATCCTTCCAGTTTCTCTTTTACTTCTTGTGCTTGAGATATTTGGTTAATGTAAGTAATGATGTATTTTCTTTTGGCCATTACATTACGGAAAAATCGTTCCAAGAGCGTTTTATTCAACGAACTGATTGTTTGATGCCGACTATCACAAGGATAATGAAAATACAAGCCCAAATACCTTTTTTCAAGGTTTTCTCCAAAATACTTGAGTAAACGTGTTTTTCCAATACCAGGTGCGTTTAGTAACACATAAACGTAATGCTCTTCCGGTTCTAAGACATCTTCCCAAATAGACTCGAGAAGCTCTAATTCTTCCTTACGACCGATAAAAATCTTTTTGAGGTGACGTGAATATTTTGTCAGCATTTTTGTCTGACACCATTGATTATTTTACGCTTTTCCATCCATAATTCTTGATTAATGTATTAACACGGGTTAGAAGCGTAACTGGTATGTCCTTGAAACTCTTAAATGTCCTTCTTCCAATCTATCTCTATGAAACAATTGAATATAAAAAGAATTGTGTTGATGAATAAAAGCCGTTTTAAAGATTACTTTAAGAAATAGGGAGGAATTCAGTTTCTAAACGTGTGGCGGTGGGATATTCTTCGCTGATGCCTAAAACCACATATTCTTTTAATCCAAATTTTTCGAGTAGGTTGAGTATCTCGTCTTTATATTCATCTAATAAAAGAGCATTGGTGAGCAGCTGGTCTTTTTCTTTGTCATATACAAAATAATATAACGGCTCATTTGTGAGTTTGGCTAATTCTCTAATAAGAAGTGACCATGTTTTTTTTGGAATGGAAATGATGCCTTTATTTCTGATGACTCCACGGATGAGCAGCCCTTGATGGACACCCTCTTCTTCAATATAATCAAATGGCTGTGCTACATGAACTGCCCGATTAAAGAGTCTGCGTGGCAGTTGAACTTGATCTTTACTTGCACTTGGGCAAAAATGAACAGTAATGTCAGCGTTTTCTTCTGCCCATTTAATAATTTCAATGGCAGCTTCTTTTGAGCCATCAATGGCGTTGGGGTTATCAAGACGTGGTTTATAGCCTCGCTTCAGCAACTCGCGATAATTAGTCTCACTGTATTCCAGTTCATTAAGATTAATAAACAGACTTTTTTTCGTTTTTTTCTTTAACTCGTCCAAAAATAAAATAATTTTCTTCAAAAATCGCTGTCTTTCCAAAGGTAGCGGATGAATCGGAATTTCAACCCCGACTTCCCAATCCAGTCTTGTGGCTTTTTCAACTAATTTAAAATCACGATTTGAGCGCATGTGAAAGCGTATTTCGTCTACCACAGGTCGAATCTTCTTAAATAGTGCGTCATTGGCGTTTGTTCCTCGAGTATAGATGTGAATATGATAGTCTTTCCCAAAATACTCTTTTAAGAGATTGCCATACAGAAGCATTCGGTCAACTGCAAAGATGGGATCGCCACCTGTCATCGACGCGCCGGTGCTCCCCATAAGTTCGGCTTCTTCGATCACTTCCTCTGGCTTATAGATTGGGCGTTCATTGGCATAGGGTATGGGTGTAGTTCGGCGTAACTGGCTTAATGGACAATAATAACACGTATCACCACAGTTACTGTTGGTAAACAGCACCATTTTCTTTCCTAAAAGACACTGCTTGCAGCCTTCTGGAAGTTCGGCTCCATAATATAGATTTTTTGTCGGTAATTTGATCATTGTGTCATGTCGTTCCCTTTTTTCTCTATGATACATAGATTTTTTGAAATTAATTAAAGCTATGTTAGCACACCTTCAAAAGCTTGTTGTTATAAATAAAGCATCTAAAATAACAAAAATAAGGGAAAATGTGCATAACTTATTGTGAAACTTTAAGAAAACTCATTTTTTTGCATATCAATTAAACTGTGCACCAAATTAATAAAATCGATTTTTCCACCACATCCATCCCAATATGACACCTTCTAAGACGAAAAATAAAAAATAATAGAACGAATCAAAAAGAATTTCACTCAAAAAGGACATGGATATCGGTATTTCAACTGAAAACGTTAATGACGAGGGAGAGGACAAAAGCAAACTCAATATATACCCAACGACAATTAATAATGCTGTTATTACGTTTAAAATTATCGAACGTAGAAGAAAAACGCGTAAATTTTTTGACGCGGGATTTTTTAAATACCAATTTTTCATTAGTCGGTCATATATTGCACTAAAAATGACATACGGAATGATAAATATTAGAAATAACGAAATAGCCGCCGGTATTAAAATCAGTAAAAATGCTATTATAAAAAATGACGGAGGAACATTGGATGGTAGGGCCATCGTTCCAATATTGGGAAAATCCATAATATTTAAGACTTCTAAAATTGAAGAAATTATAATATAAGCGATAAGAACTAATGTTGCCGTTGCAGCTAACTTTAATATGCGTGCGATTGAAAACAGTTCGTCGAAATGCATGTAAGTGGTCGGAATTGTCGTTGTTGACACATTTCTTTCTGATTCTGGTTCAACAGTTGGAGCAATCTTTTGTTCACTCCGAGAAAACTGAAATAAGGTGTAAAAAATGTAAAGCGCGATACCTCCAGCAATTAACATTCCTATAATGCTTAACCATGGAGAAAGAAGAAGATAACTTATATTAATGCCAGTAAAAGCCAACGCTTCTCCAAATAAAATTAAGGATGCCGTCCATTCAAATTTCTCGTCTTGAATCGCCTTCAATCGTAGTGAAATTTGTTCATCTATTGAAGATTTTACATGATACAACGCGTGATGTGTTAAACTTTGGGCGGCGTTCTCTTTTGCAAACGCTGTTCCCACCACAATGAGGATAAATACGCTGTATATGATAAAAATCCCAACTGCGAGCTGCATCATTTTTATGGCTACTCTATATGAAAGAAGATAAAACACAAGCATGCCAAATGAGACTAAAAATTCGACAATCGCTGGTACCAGCAGCATTTTTAAGAATTTTCCATAATTCGTTAACGACTTGAGCATTTATACCACATGCAGATTCTGTTAACAGTGTGACGTGAAAATACAGTGTTGCTTTAAATTAGCGGCTTTTTCAGTTTTAAATCACTTTTGACGAGATATTTCTATAAATTTTATTATACCCGAACTTGAGTTGTATGATTTACTTTCGCACGCTGCTGATATTTATATTATGTAATGTCAGAACTTTTTTATTCGCATAATTTACTGCATAAAAAATATAGTGTTCGACTTTTTTCTAGTTACTCAGATAAATAAAAAGTATTAAGTGAGAACTGTGGATATTGGAATTGGTCTTCCTTCTTCAGTCCCAAATAGTCTTTTATTGGATTTGATAAGGTTCTATATGTCTTCAGTTAACCACGGTTTTTTTTGGCTCAGTGATAACGGTCGACCAGATAATGTTCTTTTTCGAATAGAGCATTTAGTTAACGTAACTCAACAGTCCTTCGATTCATGGGAAATGGTGCCCTTTCTTGCCATAAGTAAATATTCAGATTTAGTCTTGCAAGAATTAATAGTAAGTGCCAAAATTAATTTTTCATGGTTTAAGAGTGTGGTATTAGGAGCCGGTGATAGAGAAACCCGAAAAAAATTCGGTGCTAGTCCAAAAAACATACTTAGTCGTGTCGAAAACTTTTTTACAGAGGCATCCAAGCCGTTATCAGCGCTACTTCCTTTTATAACTGAAAAATCAGAAGATCAACATGAAATTCCCATAAACTTTGAGTTACCACTTACACAAATCGTGGATATTTATGTAGCAGCTCAGGGACGCAAAATGTTGAGTTTAGGTTTAAAATATGCCAGCAAAACGATTTATAATGGAAACCCGTTGAATAGATGGTCTTTTTTAGAAATATTGTTGCGACAGTATAACCGAAGTAGCGTTGGCTGTTATGTAATGGCTTACATTGAAGGATATGAGCCTCAAGAACGTATCGCTTTCAATCGTTCTCTTCGTACGTTTTTTCAAATTATTAAGACTATATTATATGAAAATGCTATATTAAAAGCCACGAATCCTCTTGAAGAAATAGGTGGAAGTGAGACGCGTGATACGTTGCCCAAAAAACTAATTAATCAGGTTGGCTTTCAAGGAACGCTCAAGGAACTAGAAGATTTTATAGAAACATTGCACTCTCATGGCGTGGATTATCTGGTGTTAGGTGGCCCAATTGTGTGGCAAAAAAAAGGATTGACTGAGATTTTATCTACTTTTTAGTGCGTATTTTTTACAAAAATCAATGAAAACCGGACTTTTTCCAAATTAAAGTCTTATATTAGGTTGTAGGCGATTGCAAGCATGAAAAATGTTATAGTAAAGGCTAAAAGAAAAAGACCGCCAATTACTACAAGACATACATGCTTTATTTTGTAATGCCAGTTTAAAACCCGCCCTATTACCGAAATTACTCCAAGTGGGATCATTATGCCAATCATTAATGCTAATAAAAGCATTTCTTCTAAGGTATAATGGTATACTCTGTAAGCAAAAATAAGATACATTATTACGTTGATTACCATTAGCGGTAATATCAACAAAAGGCAGTAAAAATCACTATCTTTTCCTACTTCTTCGGAGAGTTCTTTTTTGATTACGTTTTTTCCCACGCACTGGTTTCATGAAAGATACCTAAACGAACTGCGGGGTATAATCCTTTCATTATATTATAAGCATGCAATCATTCAATACGGTCCATTTAAATGTTTAGTAAACTTCTTTTACTCTTTTATGTCGGACAGAAAACATGAATGGCGTCATATAATAGGTAACAGCGTAGGAATGCAAAATAATCCTTTTACTGAATGAGGGCTTGTTACAATGGCATAGGAACCGAGAAAAAAGAGAAAATAGAGTTAGATGGCATTTTACTGCAATTCAATGAAGGAAGAGCTATGTAGTAAATACTGATTGTTTAGACAACCCATACCTATTCTATTTCTATTGTAAGAAAACATACCATTCCAGAAAAACGCCCACACTTTCTCTAACTACGATAACACAAAAAGTACCTGCGAGATCAACAGACTACATATCTTTTTTATACTCCTTACCACGCTAATTCTCTCCACATTCCTCGTTTTTCTCACCGCGGTATTTTTTCATAGGTAATCACCCAACGTTTATTTAGGTGCATTTTACAGCGTAAACCACCTGAACAATGAGGCGTGTACCCTTATGAGTACAACAGCAGACATACTACTAAAGACTGCCATTAACGTTCAACCAGAACGCGTGTATGAATTACAAGCTGCTCCTGCTCGAAAATTTGGTCTCTTAATCTTGGAGTTGATCTGTAAACGCCTTTTACTGCCCTCTTATGAGTGCCTAGACTTTTCACCGGAAACCGACGGCTGCGATGTTGTTCTGACGTCGTGTTTTCAGCCGCCATTTTATCCTCATGCTTGCATCGAAAGTAAATATGTGGAGAATTTCTGGATCAAACCAGGTACGCTCTTGCAACAAGTTAAAGACGCCGCACGAAAATTACGACGAGTCGAAACCCACGATGTGGCGCACCGTTTTTTGCTAGTGAGCAGTCTTGCCCTCAAAAAACGTGCCCGTGCAAATAACAAGATATTTAAACATGCCCACCACTATGTGATCGTGGTGCTACTTATGCCGAGTAAAGTTGTAGAAGAAAACCCCAGCCACGCTACACAGGAAATGATCGCTCAGGCAAAAGAGTTGACGAAAGAAGAATCCTTAGAAGCCGTCAGCAACATCAGCGTCGTCATGCTCAACGACAAATTTGCCGAATTTGAAGACCAAGTAGCCATACATTTTGAAAAGCTGGAAAACGAACAAGAGCACATCAAAAAAAATCAACGTCTCCTCCAAAAAAACCAGCAAACTTTCCAAAAAAAGCTTCATGAACTCGATTTGAAACAACAGGAAATCCGTCAGGAACAGCAAGTGATTCGTCAGGAACAGCAAGTGATTCGCCAAGAACAACAGGAAATCCGTCAGGAACAGCAAGTGATTCGTCAGGAACAGCAAGTGATCCGTCAGGAACAGCAAGTGATTCGCCAAGAACAACAGTTACTTCGTAAAGGGCAGCAAGAGCTTAAGGAAGACGTGTCAGAGTGAAAAGCTCTGCGTACCAATTTTTTAAAACGTCTTACGGCAGAAGCAGAAGAAGAGTGAACGTTTTGCATTACTTTAGCGCAAATCAAAGTATCTATGATCGTGGTGCTACCCATGACTATTAAAACTGTAGAAGAAAAGCCCAGCCAAGCCACACAAGAAATTATCACCCACGCAAAGGAACTGACGAAAGAAGAATCCTTAGAAGCCGTCAGCAACATCAGCGTCGTCATGCTCAACGACAAACTTGCCGAGTTTGAAGATCTAGTGACCATGCACTTTGAAAATCTAGAAAACAAACTGGAGCGCATTGAAGAAAATCAACGCCTCCTCCAAAAAAACCAGCAACTTTTCCAAAAAAAACTCCATGAATTCGATCTGAAAGAACAGCAAGTGATCCGTCAAGAACAACAGAAAATCCGTCAGGAACAGCAAGTGATCCGTCAAGAACAACAGAAAATCCGTCAGGAACAGCAATTGCTTCGTAAAGGGCAGCAAGAGCTTAAGGAAGCCGTATCAGAGTTAAAGATCCTAGTTATCAGAATTTTAAAATGCCTTACGGCAGAAACAGAAGAAGAGTGAACATTTTACTTTACTTTAGCGTAAATCAAAGTATTTCCAAAAAAAAGTATTTTTTTATGTCATGTACGTTAGTGGATGGTTCTTGAGAGTTATTTCTCCCATAAAATAAGCATAGTAATGTTCATTTTTCCCCACATCATACAAGCATACTATTTTAGCGCGGCAAATCTTGTTTTTTGGTGTATTTAAGAAAGATTTCCGAAAATTCAGTTAAAAAGAGCGTTGATGTGTCATGGAGGATAAAAAGAGAAAACATTTGAAAATAAGCGGATTTCGACTTCTTAAAGTAGTTAAGACCCAATCCGAAGCTGAACGTATTGCTTCTCATTATTTTAAGCGTGGTATGGAAAGTGTATGGATTAGAGGTGCATCAGAGGGAACATTTGAGGTATGGATTAGAGAGGAACGCTATAAGATGATGAATGAGCTGTTTAAGCTTAAAAAGAAGAAATTAGAAAAAATATTGGACTATGATCCGCAAAAAGGTGTGATTCGGATAAATGTGGACGACAGAAGCGAAACTTGAATTAATAGGGAAGTTAAATCGCCGTTTGCTAAAAGAGGGTTTTTCGCCTGTGGTTGTGGTCGGTGGAAGTGCCGCGGAATTTTGGACTTTTGGAGAATTGTATAAATCTGAGGACATTGACATTGCCTTTCCAACCGTTGTTTATACAGAAAATCGCCAGAAGGCAATTGAGGTGCTAAGAGATTGGGGATTCGAAGGAAAAGGGCGGACATTCATCCATCCAAAAAAGAATTATGTCATAGACCTCTTAGGTTATTTAGAAAATGCTGATAGAGAGCGGATAAGGAAGATAGAATACAAAGATTATGAGATTTGGGTTATTGGGATTGAAGACCTTATTTTGGATCGGTTACGGTCATGTATTTATTGGAATTGGAGAAAAGATTGCGAACTTGCCCGGGGATTAATCGCCATTTTTAAAGAAAAATTGGATTATGAGTACTTAAAAAAAGCAGTTAAGAATGAAAGAGAACTGGATGAGATGTTAGATTCAATTTTATCTGATTT
>WAPZ01000725.1 GCA_015520535.1 Candidatus Heimdallarchaeota archaeon | reverse complement strand
TTTATACTCATTAAGCCTTTTAAGATAAAGATGAGTGAAAGTGTGAAGAGTTTAATTTCAAGATAAGTGTAAGGTGTTTGAGCGTCCTTCTTGCCCTAAAGGGCGGGAGTTTTCAAGTGGGGAACTCATAACTTGTTAGTCATTAAGCCATTTTTCGGCTTCATCCCAAGTGGCATACTTTTTAATGTATTCTTTTACTTTTCGTTTGAATACTTCCGGTTGACGTTGAGCTTCTTGTGCTGCAGTGCCGTTTAAGGGATCTAGTGGATTTGGGTTAGAGAGTAGGACTCTTAAGGCTTCGACAACATCGACAAGAGAGTTTGTAGGTACCCATTCCTTTCCTAGAATGGAAACGCAGACACGGTCTTTATAAATGTTAGGGTGCCATGTCGGTGTAAGCCATTTTACCATGGGTGGGGTAAAAGGGAAGGTTCGTGGGATTTGGATTTCAACTACAAATACTCCATCTTCGTAGAGACCACTACCTATAATTTCACCGCGCCATCTTGTAAGATCGCCTTTGACTGGGCGAAATGTCGGTTCTTCACGTCTTAGTTCTTGAGCTTCAATAGCAAGTCTTTCTAGCCATTCTTCTTCTGTTAATTGTGGTGTAGACGATGAACTGCGTTTCATCTTGCTTACCCGAGTTTTAAATTTTTTTACCATTTCGTTAGAATAGCAACATTACTACCTAGCCTAATGAAAGGCGTAGAAATTCCGAGCAAGCTTAGGTAGCCGCATTTTAAATAAGTTCTGTTTCAGTATAGTGAAAACGATTACTTTCAAAAAAAAGGATAAAAATGCGTTTTATTTGTATGACACGCATCTGTGCACCATTTTTTTGTTGCAAATGAATGCCAATGCTACATTAACGTCTTTTTGATAGAATTAGAATCAGTGTATTGAATTGACATGCATTTAAATTTCTGATCGAGGTAAAATCACGTATTTATGCTTTTGTCAGCGATTGAATGATTTTACGTATTTGATATTTTAATATTTCTGTCATTAAAATAAGGAGAAACTCATTGTAATTCGTATAATTTAAATTTTTTAGTATTTGTTCAGATATTAATAGTATGTCGTTTTTTTGAGTAATCCATTTCTTAGTACTAGATAAAAATTTGTTAATAACAATGTACCATGGTAGTGGTTCATTTTTTTCCGTAGAAAAGGAGATGATAAGACTATTGAGGTTACTTTTCAGTGTGACTGCTTTTAAAAACTTAAGGAAGCCCGGTTCGTAAAATATTTTGCTGCTTGAAGGTGATAATACAAATGATAGTCGTGATTTATTGGTCAGATGCGTTTTGAAAAATGCTGTACTGTGCTTAATCAAAAAACTGAGTTGTTCTTCGAATAAAGTTAGTAATTTGACTTTTTTCATTTCAAATGTAAAGCCTATGTTGGTATTTTTTATTTTGATTACAGAACTGGCTGTTTGTCGTTCCAATAATAACGGGAGACATTCGCGGAAGAAACTTTTAACTCCAGACTCTTTATGAATAAGCAAAAGGTCAAGGTTAGCTAGAGCTCTATCGGTAGTATTTGATAAAATAACGTCTAAAAACGTGAGATTATCGACAACTTCGCTTATTATCGTTTCTTTTTTCTTATTATTGTAATAACGACTTTTAGTATATTGTATGATGTCTTTTTGCTTGATTGAGAGTAATATATCATTAAGTAGAATACGTAATTGAGTAATGGAGAATGTTTCTATGTTTATTGGTGTAAAAAAGTAATCATCTAATAATTGTTGGATTTGTGTCCGATATTGAGTGAATTGAGTTTGTAGTCGTAAGTTATAGATTAAAAGTATAAATGCAGGCGTTTTTCCTCCTTTTTTTCTAACACGTGAATCTTTAATGGTATGATCAATAACTTCGTATCCATAGATAAGAACTTCCCAATCTGGATGATGTGGTAGTGGAAACGCTCCATAAAGAGTATGCTTCTTCCCTTGTTGAATGATGATAGAATAGTAATTGACAATAAGGGATAATTCGTCCGAATCGAGCGGAATTGTACCAAATGTGTGGGAGACTTTTAATCCTAAATCGCCAAAATGAACAATAGCTATTCCAAATGGCGTTTCTTCTTTTCGTACGCTTCTAAAATTATTGTTCTTCTTTTTTTTGTCAAATTCATTGAGGTTTGATATAAACGCCATATTTGTCCACGCTTCCTTCTTATTAGTTATTTGTTTTTTTCCCTAATTAGGAATGAGTTTTTTAACTTTTAATCGTATTTGTTCCATAAATTTTTTGTCAATGAAGTGTGGCGAATTTTTTTGGTCAAATATCGTTAATGTGTATGGT
>WAPZ01000724.1 GCA_015520535.1 Candidatus Heimdallarchaeota archaeon | reverse complement strand
GGTTAAGGACAGTAAAGTTAGCGTGGTTGCCAGAAAGATAATGAGAAGATTGTGTTCAAACCAGGGAACGATTAAGGGTTTTTTCCCTTCTTTGCGATAAAATGCAGCCCATCCGTCCACAAAAACTTTTTCTGCGGTTCCGTTGTTGTTTTGTTTTGTGTTATTAGCTGTCTGTTCCATGGCTTGCGACACATTACTTGCCGTGGTATTTAACGCCAATCTAATTCCGGGGGTTGCTGTACGTGCGTCAGCGTCGTCAGTAGGACTGGAACCGATGAGATTACCAATTTCATCTTCTAAAAACACATACTGCTTGAATCCCAATTCACCCGGCTTAAGATATTGATACTGGTCGGTGGCATTAGGGTAGAGAGTAAAAGCACCATATTTATCCGTGCCGAGCCAATCAATTTGGATGGTGCCGGTGGAATTCGGCATATTGAAAATTACCCACGTCAGCGTGCCACCAGGCCACTTTACATACTCATATACGTCACTTTCTGCAACCCATATTTCTTGTGGCACATGTTCATCAGGAAATGGGTAGGTGGCATTGAGATGAAACGTGACATTGAACAGCAGTTCTCCTGCCGGGCGGAGGAAGAGGTCCTCTGGTTTTGTGGAAGTTCTTAGGACATATGTTGCTGATGGAGTTGGCATATTGAGATTGCCATAATGACAATGACGTCCCTCTATAGCAGTAACAGAACATGATCGAGAGCTGTCCGACCATTGAGGTGTCTTAGCTCTGAAGTTCGAGTTAAACGTGGTATGACCAGTAAAATTCAATGATATAGGTGTGTGTGACCGAAGGAACGTAATATTTGAATTAAGAAAGAAAAAAATCGGTAATAAAGTTATAGTTAGGAGAACCATTGATATAAAGGGCATAAATTGCAAACACGCAACTCGTTTTCTTTTTGGGTATGTTACCATTTTGCTCAGCCACTTCACTTCATTTCATTGTTATTCTCAATTTTTTTCTTTCACTTCACACATTCATTGGGTGTTTTGTTAAAGAATCTGCAAGAGTCTCATAACCGACAAAACGCCTTTGAATACTGACTGTTCTTTTTGATCATGTGCTTGCAGACAATACCACGGAGCCCTGCATACATAAGTATTATAAGCTCTTCCACAACTGATAATGCGGTTTGAGTTTTCTTTTCTTCATTTATTCAGCAATTATCCATTGGTGGACGTTCCTTTATTCGTATCGGATGACAATTCCATTTACGCCACTTTTTATCGGTCGAACGACAACTGTTACAAGACTAAACGTTATTTAAAGGTAATTTATGTGTTTTCTTTCGTCGAATCACGATGAGAACCCCAATAAAGACTAAACTATACAGGATAGAACCAATGGGAAGCGTGATGCCGAAGCCGTCAAATTTTCCGACGTTAATAATGTGGAGGGAATAAAACATCCATGCTTCCACGCTGTCAGCTTGGGTAAGCGCTTCAATGATTATTAAATAATGATATATGACATCACCTGGCGGTTCCTTTAATTTAATGATAACGGTGCTATTAAGACTAGCCCCGGGGTTTAATATGTACGAAAGGGCGTTGCTAGTAGTTTGAGTTGTTTTGTTTGCAGTGAAATCGATGGTACTAGCGCCATTTGATGGACGAATGTAGCTGGTGACGTGGATTGGATAATAATGATCGCCATTGTGAGTTATATTTATTGTGGTAGTCGAATTTTCGGCAACTTCTAGATAAAACGCAAGAACTGCATCTTTACCGATTCCAGAAACGTCGAGCCGCTGTTGTGTAAAGTTGTAAATTGAATTTTTAATGAAGTGAATCGAGCCATTCACCTTTCGACCTGTTTCTGCATTTATTCTTCTATAACCCGGGTAGATTTCATCGGATATGCTACTACCAGCCGTTGGGGATATGGGCACTGCTGGGAAAAGAAAAAGCGTAAAAGACTGAAGAAAAACCAACGTCCATAATAAAACAGGAAAAACCAATATTGACACGATATCACGCAATTGTTTACCCCGTAACTTCTTGATATTGTTATTTTTTGCCATTCCAAACACCGTTAAACCCCATTCCATTTTATTCAATCCATCCCTTCTTAGCCTTTGTATATTACACCACAGAAACAATTACACGTCTCGGAAAATAAAGTTTCCCTGCTATTTGCACTTGTGACGTTAGTGACCAGCGTCGGATCTTCCAGCTGTCTGAAATCCAATTCCACCAACCACCCCTTAGAATATCATAATCCATAACATTATCAATGCCTTTATTATCGCTAACTCCGAATAGATGACTGATTTCATGCTGTAACCATTCATCCGCTTGCATAACAAGCCTATCAGCATTGCGTATAGGAAGAAACCATGGTTGTTTTTAAAAATTGTGTACTTAAAGTCAGAAAGAAAGACGGCATTTCCGAATTCAAATGTGTCAGCCAATCATAAAGTTAGCACATGTGGGAGAAAATTAGGACAAACTGTGAAATTGTGTTTTATTTACTTCTATTTACGTTGTCGGCTGTGATGGTTAAAAATGTTTGGACATCAGAACTTGACCTTCCCTCATTCGCCACACGTCGGAAAGGCCCTAAATAATATGATATTTTCCTAAAGGTAGGTTATATTGAAGTTCGCAGTGAAAAAAAAGAAACAACCATGTATCCGGTGATAATCCGATATACACGAGCTTTTCTTCTAAAAAAAGAAGCTGGCTGTGCATTGATGCATGTATGTTCCATGTTATTGAT
>WAPZ01000723.1 GCA_015520535.1 Candidatus Heimdallarchaeota archaeon | reverse complement strand
GCTTCAAACCGCGTATAACTATCAAAATAAGTAATGCTATTGAATCTGAAAACTGGAATCATCCCAATTTGGTAGTTTATGATATGAAAAAAAATATTTCAGTGTCATTGTTCAATTCGACGTTATTGGCAAATGAAACCGCCTCAAATAAAAGAATTGACATTTATTTGTTTTTGTTTCGAACAAATATCAAAAATTACTTCAAACTAGATAACAGTGATTTTTTACCCCCAAACATGACTACACTTCATGCATTGAGGAATATGAATTCATACATCAGTGACCAAAAAGTTCTTTACATATTTCGTGATTCAGACCATATTATAAGAGCCCAACCTTATCCTAAAAATGTGCAATGGTCCGTGGAACTAGGTGAAGAAAATGTATACTACCTCCTTATACCAGTCATCCCAGAAAATTTTGTAATGAAAAATTCCTCAGAAGTGTTAATAATACCAGATATTTTCATCTACACCGATTCTTTTCAATATAATTTCGTGTTGAAGGTTGGTACAGGCTTTTTGTTATTTAACCTATCTTACTTTTTAATATTTTATATTATCCCCGTTTTGAAAAGAAAGCTTATCCTTAAGCATCACATTACTACACGAGAAAAAATACCCAGAATTTACTATAAATTAACCGATGATCAAATAAAACGCTTAAAATTAGTTAATGTAGGGTTTAAAGAAGCTCTTCCACCCCCTTTACAAGTTATGGGATTATTATTAGCTGGGTTTGCATTTATGGGGGCGTTTTTAGAGGGAACAGCTTACTTTGCTGATTTATCAATGAACGACACAAAACTCAATTTACTAATCTTATGGCGGATAGAATCTGAAGAAGCGGTTTTTTGGACTCCAATTCATTCAATAATTTGGTTTTTAATTGCACATATAATGATCTATCTAATATTTTTTATACCATTAGTACTTTTCTTACTTCAACGCTATTTTAGAGGTAATATGCGAATACTCTTATTCAGTTTGCCAATCCATCCTCAAGAATATCTCCATGCAAAATTTCACGTGATGTCCTTAATTATTTTCTTTTTTTTACTAATGCCAGAAATTTTTGGTTTTTTATTAGCCCCCATTATTTTCATTGAATTCTATCAGCAAACTGGTGGCTTCCTCAACTTTAGTACTATATATCTAATATATACTATTAGGATTCTAATCTTGGAAACTATTTTCGGCATTTCCGTAGTAATTTGGGCCAACATCATCATCACAGGATTATTTTTGTTATACATTCGCTTTAGACATACAAATTGGGTTTTGATTCTAATATATCTAGTCTCGATAACGTCAATATTTGCAGTTCCCATTCTTAATTCAATAGCATTCAAAGATATAACCAAAATCTGGCCAATTATTTTCCTTTTATTGATCTTACCTGGTGGTACGCTTCTTGGAATGCTTTCATTCATAAAATTTTTTCCTTACTTTATGATAATTAGTGTAAGTATGCTCACCCTCAACATAATAGTTGTATTACTTGAAAACAAGCTTATCAACTTATTCTTCAAAAAGTACCAAGTGTCATTTGATTTTTAAAAAGCAAAAGAATTGTAGAGAAATCAAGAGAGGAGGTTGTTGTTATAAACCAAGTAGTACCTCACGAATATATAGTGAATTTTACTGATGTTTCCAAAAAATATCCTAAAGGAACCATAGCGTTAAAAAATGTGAGTTTTTCAATTGGAAAAGGTATTTATGGATTAATTGGTCCAAATGGTGCTGGAAAGACTACGATAATAAAACTAATACTTGGCATATTAGCACCAACCAGCGGTAAAATTTTGTTATTTGGCAAAGAAAGAACGCTCTTTGACAATAAAATTCAAAAAAAATTGGGATTTGCGCATGCAGAACAGGAATTTCCAAAAGGGTTTACAGGAAATGAATATCTCGATTTTGTTTCTGCATTGTACTCGCTTGACATTAAAAAGGCTCAAAAACATAAGTATAACCTAATTGAATATTTTCAGTTAACTGACGCTTTAAATAAGCCAATAGAGAACTATTCCTCGGGAATGAAGCAAAAATTAGCATTAGTTCAAGCCTTCTTAAATTATAATGCAAAATTGATTATATTAGATGAGCCGACTTCAAATCTTGATCCACTAACAAGAATTCACTTATTTGAACTAATTAAGCAGACGCATTCAAAAGAAGCCACCTCTTTTATTATAGCAAGTCATTCTTTATTGGAGTTAGAAGAGGTTTGTACTCACTATATGCTGTTAGATAATGGTAAATTAATTTGGCTTGATGAAAAATCTCGTCTCAAAGGGCAAAGATTAGGTGATTTTTATATTAAGCTTATTAAAGAAGGTTTTAAGAATCGTAGTTCTGAATGAAAGGAAAAATCACTAAATAAATAATAAGATTAACGCTTTATTATAGCATCTTATGGTGACAAAAGCCAATGAGTACTCATATTGCAAAAGAACTTCAGTTTCTAAAAGCTCTTGCGTTATTCTTTGT
>WAPZ01000722.1 GCA_015520535.1 Candidatus Heimdallarchaeota archaeon | reverse complement strand
GTAATAATACGCTTGTCGGAACCTTTGCTATACTCGGTGCTCATGTGATACAAAACGGAAAAATTTATCGTGAACGAATCAGAATTGGTGATAATTGTACAATTGGTGGGCAGGTTTTTATTTATCCGGGTGTTATTATCGAAGATAACTGCTTAATCGGTGGAAATTCTGTTGTTCCTAAAGGAAAACGGCTTGATGCAGGTATATGGGTAGGTATACCCGTAAAAAAAATTAAAGATGCATAGAAACATTCCGTGAAACGTGTCAAATAACAAGAAGATATTTAACTCATTTTTTTACGTTTTTTTAGTGCACAAAACGATTGTAGGTGATGGATATGATTCTATCTGATAGTGAAATTCGAACTGCGCTGAAATCGGGCGAGATTATGATTGATCCTCCACCAAATGAAATTGGCCCTTGCTCTGTTGATCTTCATCTTTCCGATGTTTTTATCGTTTTTAAGCCCGGGTATATTGTTCGGCCAAGCAAAAAGGAAGAAATTTATAAATATACTGAAAAAATAAAAACTAATGGTCGACCTTTTCATTTAGCCCCCAATCAATTTATTTTGGGATCAACTAAAGAAAAAATTGCTGTTTCACAGAATTTTGCTGCCACTTTAGAAGGGCGCTCTTCTATCGCACGTCTAGGTATTGTGGTTCAAGCTGCAGGGCTAGTAAATCCGGGGACTGGAATGAAAAAACCCACTACGCTTACATTAGAAATTTATGGGCAAGCAAATACCGTAATCACTCTCGAACCTGGCATGCCTATTGTCCAAATTATATTTCACCGTTTAAGTACACCAGCGACAGTTGGCTATGACGAACGTCCACAATCCCAATACGTCGGCTTAACCGATCCCAGCCTCTAATCTTAATATTTTGTTGGGATTTTCATTAGATAGGTTTATATTAATGATGGATAATGAAAAGAATAGAAGGTTTTTTTTGTGGAAGACAAATGAGTAGCAAAACGGCAGAAGTTGTGGAACATGAAACAATTAAGAAACGTGGACTGATTACGTTATTCCGTCTCGGTGGAATCCCTATTTTTTCAAAATTTGTAAAGTGTACCGCAAAAGGACCAAGTGTTGTCGATGAAACACCTTCACAAGAAAAAACTATCTTAGCCACGGGATATACACAAGCTATTCAGCAGTTTCTGCAGTTAATCGTGCCACTCATTCGTCCAGATTCAAAAACTTCTACTGGTTCTTATTATCTCGAGGTTGCAATTGATCCAAATGGGAGTGCAATTTTTGTGGTGGATAGCGAAGGTAAGCTCAGTAATCTGCCCGTTTTACTACTAAAGAAAGCTGATCTAAGTCGTTTGACAAACGAAACTGAAAAAATGACAAATGAAGAGCTGTCCACTGCCTTAGAACATTTTGAAACGTTAATACAAGAAACTCTCATTGAACTGCAATCATACGGGATTAAAAAAGTGGTCGATGATCTTTTATCTTTCACCTCTGATTTTGCGGATTTTGTTGCTGTTTATAAGAGATCGGGTGAATTTATTATCACAAACGTAGATGAAAACTCTACTTTGTATCCGCTCATTAGTCAAAAAATGACGACATTTGTTAAAAAGGAGTATGAACGTGATTTACCACGAATTTTTCTTGAACCTTTGATTAAGCAAACGAAAAAAGGCTTTTTATGCCATTTTGCCATCAATGACTATGTATTTGTTATCTATTCGCAAAGAAAGGATCAGTTATTGGGATTAATCCGCTTACGGGTAGCCAATTATCTCAAGGAACACTTGGAAGATTTCTTGAATATTGAAGAAAACAAAAATCTTACGCGTTCACTGAAAAAACAAAGTCCTCATAAAATACAACGCCAAGAAGATATCCCCTCATTTCTGCGTGATTCGAAAATACAGCGTTTAAGAATTTGGATTGAAATGGAAGAACTCTGATACAACGCTTTTTCTCTTTAATTTTGCTAATTTTCTTTGATTTGCTCACTTCTATAAAAGAGGTTCATTTATGCTAACGATGATTGCGTAAAATATTTAACATGCATTTTTTAGATGTTTTTTGATAAAAATGACATCAGAGATTTCGTTTACAACAGTTTTCCTTGTAATTGCAATTATCCTTGCTACTGCAAAGATTGGCGGAGAAATCGCAAAAAAATTAGGTCAACCAGCGGTTTTGGGTGAAATTTTCGTTGGCATCATTTTGGGGCCGTCTTTTATAGGTTTAATTAATCTAGAAACGAAAACATCTCTTTTATCAACTATCATACCAATAAAACTGGGCGAACTCGAGTTTACCATTAATGCACTCATTTTTTTGGCTGAAGTTGGTTTAATTGTTTTGTTGTTTCAAGTAGGGATCGAAAACGATTTACGGGTCTTGAAGCGAACGGGATGGACGGCAGTTGCTGTGGCAGTGAGTGGTGTGTTATTTCCATTTTTCTTTGGCACTTTGACTTTTTTAGTATTCGATATGTTTTTCCCTAACTATGATCCGGCGCTTTCTAGTTCTCCAGAAAAAATTGCTATTTTTATTGGCGCTACAATGGTAGCCACAAGCATTGGCATCTCAGTACGTGTGTTAGCGGATTTAGATAAGATGCACACACAAGTTGCTCGTATTATGTTAGGCGCAGCGGTTATTGATGACGTCTTAGGCTTAATGATGCTTAGCATGGCCACGTCATTAGTGACTGGGGAGTTATCATTACTTAAAATTGTTGCCTTTCTAGGGGCGGCAATTTCTTTTTTTGTTCTTACAATTGCGTTAGGGAGAGTTTTTTTGCCTCCATTATTCAGATACTTAGAAAGTCGCTATAGACACTTGGTTTTTCCAGTGTTGTTTTCTATTTTACTCTTTTTAGCTGCCCTCGCAAACTTAGTTGGCTTGGCGGGAATTATTGGCGCTTTTTTGGCTGGCGTGTTGGCGGCAGAGTTTTCAAACATAAAAGATGAGATTGAAGAGCAGATTACGCCATTATCTTCAATTTTTGTACCCTTTTTCTTTGTAAGTATCGGTTTACAAGTGCAATTACAAGAATTTTTTAATCTGTCAACCTTGATTCTTGCAATTTTCCTTACTATTACTGCCATCTTAACCAAACTGACTGGTACTTTTATAGCAGCTAAAATAAGAGGTGTTTCAACCCATGATTCATATCGCATTGGCGTAGCAATGATTCCACGTGGTGAGGTCGGATTTATATTTAGCTCAATTGGATTGAGTTTAGGCGTATTTGGATTTGGAACATATGGAGCTTTAATAGTAATGTGCATTGCAACGACAATAGTTGTCCCACCATGGTTAAAACGGCTATTTAAGAAAGAATTGTATCACATCGGTGAGGTTGATGTCACCACGTAATTTACTTTCCATTTTTTTGCATAAAAAAGAAAAATATCAATATATTAAGCGGAAGATAGAGGTCGACTACAAAAATGGGATCGGATGAGAAGGACCATCAAAGTGATAAGGAAAAGAAAACACGAACGGGGGATGAACGCTTTATTTTTAATATTAAAACAACAATTCTTAATTCGACTGCATTAATCCCATCAATAAATGCTACTCTTCAAAAACTTGGTTATTCTGTTAAAATGAGCGTTGATGCGTCCACTGCAAATCGCGATATTCAAATTTTTGAACGGAATTCTGATGTGATTACGTTAATTATCTATCACGAACAGCAGGTCAACATTTCTTTAAGTGGCAAAGAAAATAACGTGTATGAATTCATTGTAAACTTTGCTGCTGACCTCAGTTTAGAAATTATCGAAAACTTACTGGCGGATTGCTTTAATAAAGATCGTTTAAGTAATCTGTATCTCACACTTCATCCAGTTATTTTAAAGGAGTTGCGTCGTGAACTTGAAAAAATGAAAAGTTGTATGGTCGATGAACAGCGGTATCGAACGTCATAATTACCACATACAGCCTTTACTCCGCCACGTAATCGCTCTTGCTCAGAGTTACTTTTTTGAGAGAGAAAATCAGATTATTATACAACATACTGATATCGTTAAAAGCAGTTCTCATTTCGTAGTTAAATTGCATTACTCACATCGTGAAACTCTAGATAAAATGGAAACGGTGGTTTTAAAATACGACTATGATGATTTACAAACATTGAAATCAGAATATAAGATTTTACGACACCTTAAAAAACATAATCTACGTGTGCCGATCTCCTATGCATTAGTTCAAGAAAAGTTATTAATAATGGAGAACTTAGTAGGTCTAAATTCCATAATACAATCGAATTCTACGGTTTTACTCAAAATTGGGAATTTTTTGGGGCAACTTTATAACATTTCATGTTATAGCGAGCATAATTCACCGCGAACCTATGTGACTTTTTTTGAAACCCAGCTTCAGAACTTAGTTCGTCGAATTAATACTGACTTTGAGCCTAGAATTAGCATAGAGAAAAAATCGCTGATAAAAGCTTTTGAAAAGCCGATAAAAGAATTATCTGCGGTGATTCATGAAAATAACCTTAAAGAACATTTTGTATTGAGTCATGGGGATTTTTCGTTTAGAAATATGCTGATGTCAGAGCAAAAAGAACTTTATGTTATTGATTGGGAAAATGCATGCAATAGACCTCTTTTTTATGACTTGGCGTGGTTGAAAGTAGAAGATCAGCTCACAGATATGCAAATAAAGGGCGTATATGAGGGAATTGCTCAATTATATGCTCATATTTCAGAGTATTCATGGGAAATTTGTCAAACATTAGTTCGTGTGTGGGAAATACTCGCACTTTTAGAAAGCATTCAGTGGACTGTTCAATTTCTGTGGAGAATCAAGGTAAAAAAATCTTTAGTCCGCTTTTTGTCCCCATATAAGTATGAAGATAGCCTTTCATGGGTTTTAAATCTGATAGAGTTGCTTAATTTTAAATTAAAAACCAGTTTTTAGTTCAGATTCACATTAAATGTGAATGCTATTTGAAAAGTAATATAAAGACGTAAAGGCAGCTCTCAAATGGGAATGAGGATGGACATAAAAGATCGCGAAACCGAGATACGACTTCATTATAAGCCAGAAAACTCTAGTCCGTTTCAAATTCGAATAACAATCCGAGATTCTGCATTGGCGAAATTGGAATTAATAGATAGTGATGGAAATACATTCACGTTTGAAGAAGAGGAAGCCATAAAGTTTATAGGGTTCCTTCAACGCTTTGTTTTACAAGTAAAAAAAGTAAATGAAATGTGAGGGCGATATTGAGTGCCTTTGGAAAAAGAAGAAACGATCATTACCGAAATTATAGAGAATAAACACGGGGAAAAACTTAAGGTAAAAGCGTTTCTCGAAAATGGAACCTTAGCTTCAATTCAATTATTTTGGAAAGATGATTCACACAAAATTATCATCCCTACAAACGATGTAGAAGATCTTTTAGATCGTTTTAAACGATTAGGATTTTATAAAAGGGAAGAGACTTTAGTTAGGACAGAAAACATCACTCTATCCGCCACTAAAGTAGATGAAACCTCACCATTACAGTTAAAAACTTCAACAACAATGGCAAAGGATGAAGATATAAATGAAATCGAAGATTTAGAAGATTTTTTGGAAGAATACTCGGAAGAGCGGCAAGAAATAGTATCAACCCCCACACAAGCGAACTTTATAGAAACACAAACAGTATCACGCAGTACTGATGTGGATTTGGAATCCCCTATGGAGGTTCAAAAATCCTCATTAGCCAATAATAAAAGTGATGTTTCGACTGAGAACAAATTAAAGAAGAAAAAGAAGGATGTTGAAG
>WAPZ01000721.1 GCA_015520535.1 Candidatus Heimdallarchaeota archaeon | reverse complement strand
TTCAAAGATGATGCTATTGATTCCAGGAAACTAGCCCGAGAGTTAGAAAATAATTCTCTTAAAGCTTTGTATGTGCCTACACAAAAGCAAAGCGCTATAAGGCATGTTAATTCCCACTGAATTTTGACCCGTTTTTCTCAGGAAAATTGATCCACCTTACGGATTAATATTTTCTATATTTTTCAGCCTAAAACTTTTTCCATTAATAAAAAATGGATATGAATGATGCAACAATCTATCTAAAACAGCAGCTGCGACCACTTCATCATTAAAGATTTCTCCCCATTGTTCAAATGGTTTATTGGATGTGACAATTACCGAACCTTTTTCATAGCGTTTAGATATTAACTGGAAAAACAATTTAGCGTTATTATTGGACAAAGACAAGTAACCCAATTCATCAATAATTAACAAATCGATACGAAGAAGCATATCTAATTTTTTGTTTAACAAGCCCGAAACTTGTGCGGCAGCTAATTCTTCGGCAAGTTTTTCAGCTGAATAGAATAAGACGCGTTTTCTTTTCTGACAGGCTTTAACGCCAATGGCTATGGCCAGATGTGTTTTGCCCACGCCAGGAGGTCCGATAAAAAGAACATTTTTTCTTTCATTTAGAAAATCAAGATTAGCCAGTTCTCTGATTAATTTTTCGTTAATCTGCGGTTGATATGAGAAATCGAATGCTTCCAGAGTTTTTATATCAGGGAAAGCCGCTATCTGCATTCTTCGGTTTATGGAACGTTCTGTCTTATTAATTACCTGCTCTTCCAGAAGTCTAAATAGATATTCCTGATAGGAACGTTTGGCCTTGGCGGCCTGTTCGGCTTCTTGTTGATAGATTTCTGCAATACGATGCAAAGAAAGAAATTTTAAATGTTCTTTAATACGCTCAGCATTCATGGCTACCTCCTTCCTTTAGGGCATATTCTTTTAAATTTCGAACCACGGAAGTTTTTTGTTTAAATTGCTTTAATAAATCTGGATTACCTGATACCTGGATATCTTGTTTAAAATGATTTTCCAAATAACCTTGAAAAAAGAAGAAATTAAAGACATTGTATTCCAGCGCTGCCTCTATGGTTTGCACCACCTGTTCAGGAGAATAATAAGCGCTGATATCAAGAATACGCCCAAGATGATAGCGGGCATTGATACGTTTTTGAGCTTGCAGTTTATCTAAAAATTGCTGGTATCCAGGATAGCGTTGATTAAACATGAGCGCCAAACGTTTCCAGTTCCCATGCGTGTTTTTATTGCCCTTGAAATGTTCACTATTGATGATGACTTGGCCTTTACCGGTTACAAGTTTATGTCGGGCTATGCAGCGGTTCTCTTGCGAGTAAATTTCCAAATAATAGCCATGAGAAACCTTAATCCAAACCAGACGCGTGGCAAACATCCAGGGCACACTATAACGGTTGCCATTAAATGAAATCAAACAATCTGAGGTAGCTTTTCGTACCTCTTGTTTTATACCTACATATCGTTGTTTAGGTAATGGTATAAATAAAGGTTTTTCTTTTTCCAAAGATTTTAAAGGAACGTGTTTGGTGGTTTGATGAATACGTTTATTGAATACATCCTGAAACTGTTTAAGGCGATTGTAGAAATCTTCAAAAGATTCAAATTGGTTAGCTGCTATAAAATGATTTTCCAGATAGCTAAAAGTTTTTTCCACTTTCCCTTTAGACCAGGGATGTCCTGGCAGTGAACGCGTAGGCCTAAAACCAAAATGACCACAAAAGGCAAGATAATGGCTGTTCCATTCAAAATGCGTTTTGCTGGCATTTTTAACAAAACAACTGGCATTATCGGTTTGGACACGTTCGGGAACACCGCCAGATTCATAAAAACCATTCTCCAGCGCTTCAAACACGGAGCTTTGATGAACAGATAAAGAAGCTTCAAAGACAGTATAGCGGCTAAAGCCGTTGATATAAGAGAAAACGTAAACCCGAGTTAAAAGCTGATCTATGGTTACCGTATAGGGGCTCCAGTCAAACTGACTCTGTTCACCAGGAGCGGTTTCGTAGCTTTGGTAGAACTTGCTCTGTTTACTTTTAATCTTTGCTAAATAGCGATAAAAAGCGCTTTGAGAGCCTTTAAAGCCTTTTGAACGAAGCTCTTTTAATATGCGTGAACCGCTTAATTTTTTCTGCCAATACAACTGATCTATCAGATCAACAAATGGTTTCAAATGTGCATTAATAGAAGGTTTACGTTCATAACGTACGGGTTGTTCTTGCTTTAAAGCCCTCTTAACAGTGTTTCTGCTAATGCCTAAAAGTTTTGCTATGGTGCGTGTGCCCATTTTAGGATTTTTGGCTTTTAAGTTCTTAATAGTGACCCAATCTTCCATAGTAATCATCCTTTCTATCCTCCCTATTGAATTTCATAGGAAGGAAATTAAGTTTTTTGTATTTATGAAGTGGGTCAATTTTCAGCGGGAAAAGTGGGCCAGTTTTCAGTGGGAATTAACAGTGTAGGCCTTTTTGATAGTCAATTTGGCTTTGTTATTAAATCCTTCTACTACTCCAGAAGAAAGCCTTGGTTTAGTATCGAACCAATTCATTATTAAACTTCTTTTTTTAGTAAGCATTTTAGAAACTTTTTTCATGGGCACAAGTTTCGTTCGGTTAGTACGTGTACACCATTTTTTCAAAAATTTCTCAGCAGACTTTTTGTATTTGTAATCCCAAAAACGTAAAAAATCTTTCTTAAGCAAATAAGCCTTAATCGACTTTAAGTCTCTTTTCAATAAGTCTTTTAATTTCAAAAATTGCTTTTCTGTCAGGTTCTCTTCCCGTTTTAAAAATAGCCAGCGAGAATTCTTCAAATATTTTTGACTCTGATAATT
>WAPZ01000720.1 GCA_015520535.1 Candidatus Heimdallarchaeota archaeon | reverse complement strand
GTAAATATGTTTGTTAAGATCAAATATGCATGTTAGTGCATCGTGTTTACTTATTTGACTGTAAATTTTCGTCTTTCGATGATATAAGGGTACATGAGGCTGATAATTGCGGTTACACTTCCCAATAGTATGAGTGTCCATCCAAAAAGGAAGGTGATTTGGCGATTTTGTCGAAAAATGGTTTTAAATGTGTATTCAGTATGTTCATTATAGGTAGAGAAATTAAAGTTGGCATCAGTGGGTAGCGTCCAGTTGTTAATTAAAAAGGAAAGACTAAATGATGTGGTGGTTTGGACGTTAAACGTTTGTTGAAAGGGTGTTGAGTTTATATTTACCACGGCAAAAGCCTCTTCTTGGAAGTTGGTAAGAACGGTGTGATACTCATTTAGTGTTTGTTGCCATGTTTGAAGGTCGGTGAGATTTTTCTTGAAGATATTGTAGATTTGAGAGACATAAGTAGAGGTTACGCTTTTTGTAGCATAAATGAGTTGGAAGGAAAGATTAGTATTTTGAGTAAAGTTGAGAGTGACCTCTAGTGTCCCGTGGTGTTTTGAATTATCTAAAAGGAGTTGAATGGGCTCAAAGGATTGCGTTACGATAGGAGCGATTATGGTGGAGCTAATAATAAGGGTGTTTTCGTTGTATTGGGTTGTCGTTTGAGTGGCACCAATATGTGGGCCTAATGCAAAGCCGGAGAAAATGAGTAGACCACTGAGTGCAAGGGTGTCATAGCGGATGGTTTTGACGTACTGAAAGAAGGATTGGAGTTTCGAGTTGAGTTCTTCCGTCAGATGCGTGTAGACATTTCGATTCATTATGGCGGGAATGATTTTAGTTCCGACAATTGCACCCCACAAAAAGGCGAGGGTAAGATGAATAAGAGGATCAGATAAAGAAAAATAGAGAATTTTTGCTCCAAAGACTTGTTCCCGTTGTGCTGGGGGAATATTGACGATATAGGATTGAAAGCCTTGTGAGTAGGTAAATGTGGAGATTTTAAAGAAAATTCCGGCGATGCCATAGGGTAACAGCGCATTTGGTGCTACATCAATGGCGATAACTAAGTCGATTTGGTAAAATTGATTACTTAGTGGCCAAAAAAGAATAAGTGGTGCGGTTAAGTCCAAGAAAATGTGAAAAATCCATAATGTACATCCGTATAATGCCCACCGCAAATAAGTGGCGTATTTTTTGTAGTTCAAGTTTTCATGTGCTTTGTTTTGGATACGTTTGTAAGCTATAAATAGAGTTATGGTGACAAAAAGACTTACGAGTAGTGAATGTGAGATTGTTCGATGTATACCGATCCAACTATCTAAATCGGGCATATTAGCGGTAAAATTGAGTAATAAGAAGGTAAAAGGGTGATTGTGAATAAAATCTTCTTTGTCCTCTTTTTTTAGAATACTCCATAAAAATAATCCTTCTAAGGTAAAATGTGTTGGGGCAATGGTCATCAGTCATCCGTATCCTTCTATATCCTTATATTGCATCATTTTAGGAAATTAAAGGATCATTGCTATAATTCCGCCAATAAGGGCGATTGCACCCAAAAAATAGCAGAATTGCGAAAAGTTCACATTTTGAGCCACACGTAAAAGCGCTTTAATGCTTAACAAGCCGACAATAAAAACTACTAACAAATAAAACAATGTTTCACCTAATTCCAGTGTTAAGGTTTCTAAGTGGAGAAGTAAAAAAGTCGGAACGGTGGCAGTTTCTAGTTGTATTTTTCCTCTTAGGATTTCTAATGCGGTAGCACCAAGTGCGGCGGGAATGCTTGCTAAAAAGCTTGCTTTTAAGGCATCTTTCTTTTTCATACCGATAAGAAGGAGAAAGGTGAGCGTAACACCGCTTCGAGAAATTCCCGGGATTGCAGCAAAACCTTGAACTAAACCTAGAAAAAAGATTGTTTTATAATCTAAGTGACGAAAGTCGATTGTTTCAAAAGCTTTATTTTGTTTTGAAAGAAGAAAACCCGTGAAAATCAAAGCTATTCCAATAAAAGCGGTAACTAAGGCACTCAAATTAATGTTATAGGTTGTTGCTATCAGATTCCAGATGTCTTCAAGAATGATTAATGTAGGTATGGCTGTGATTGCAGTTCCGAGCGTAACCAGCACAAAAAAGAGAAGATAAAAGGATAAAAGTTCTTTTGTTTCTTCATTGCTTGCAATTTTAAATTCGTTGGCAACTTCTGGAGTATACTGGACGATTACTACCATAGCCGTTCCAATATGGAATAATAACGCGAGTGCAATGGCGTCTATAATATTAATCTGCATAAGATTGATTAGAACCAGAACCAATTGTCCTTCGGAGGAAATCGGTAACCATTCAACAATTCCTTGCAAAATCGCTAAAATAATACCTTGAAAAACTTGCAATATACACACCATTTTGATTAGTTGTTTTATGGAAGGATAATCCTTTTGAATTTTGATGGGAGATGAAAATACGTGCTATGCACAATAAAAATAGTTAAGAAGAAAGAAAAATGAAAAAACATGACTATGACTACAAACAAAATGTTTTGAGCGGTAGTGAGAATGGAAAAGGGCTTTATGCAGACGCTTTTTCGGCTTGCATCACTTTAACAAGAATTTCTCGGATTAAAGCTTCAACGGGTTTAATTACGCGTTGAACACTCTTTGGCCGGACTTCTTTTCTTAATCTACCATGTTCATCGATTATTTTACTTTTATCAGCGGTTGATAACAATTTCTTTAAGTCATTACGCGCTTCTAAACAACTGGTTTCTACAATACGTGATGATACGTCCCGCAAGTTTTTATCGGCACCTGCTTCTACTAGAAGTTTTCCCACTTCTAAGGCTGAAATCCTTTCTTCACGGGGCAAATCCATTTTATTAAGCATTAAGAAGTAAGGTAAGGTGCCATTATACATTTTCTCTCCAACTAAGGCATTAAGTTCCATTAACGATTTTTTGTTTTCTTCCCATCGTGTTTTTTCGGAATCGATTACAATAACTAGGCCATGAGCACCTCGTAATACGACTTTTCTTTGACCACTGTGACGGTCTTGTCCCGGCACGGTAAAGACATGGTATTTCATGTAAGGTAAGCCCGTTTTTATATTTCGACCAATGCCAAAGATGGCTTGATCGAAAAAGAGTGTTCTGCCCGTGGGATCTTCTAGTTTTAAGAATTTGTACACTAGACTCGGATCTTCGAGCGTTTTTAGAACTTTAATAATGGTTAAGGCGGTGGTCTTGCCGGCCATTGTAGGGCCCCAAAATACAATCTTAACAACGGGGACGCCTTCATGATCTTTTTTGATAGGTGCTGCTAGAATTGAACTCATGGTAACGTGCCTCTTTGCTATTTCTTCCACTATATACTATAAAATTTTACTTTGAGCCTTAAAACACCATTTTATATTATTACTGGAAAAGTATGGCTATAAAATCACTTTTTTTAATCATGAAAAACAATTTTGTCATCTGTTAAAATATCTACCGTATAATAGCTGCTGACTATTCTAGGGAATTGTAAGTTAAATAGGTTTGCTTTTGGTGTGTATTTTTTGTGTGGTTATAAAATATTATATACGATTTTATTTCTGAAAAATAAGAAGATGATCGGTGTAGTACAGTTTTTTGTG
>WAPZ01000719.1 GCA_015520535.1 Candidatus Heimdallarchaeota archaeon | reverse complement strand
TATACAAGTCGTTTTAGGAATGCTTATCGCCACCGGAATCATTTTTGCTAAAAAGAAAAAATCAACGTAATATCTTCTCTTTTCTTTCTCCTTTCTTTTCTTTTTCAAAGGAAAAACGAACACATGTTGTCTTAATCAATCCATATATGAATAAGTAATGCAAGAAAATCTGTTTTACATTAAATTTTTTGTGTTTTTCTAATTAACAGCATCTTTAGGTCATAACATTTTTTAGCTGCGAAATTTTGAAAGATGTGCGCTATTCACAGTCAAATTGTAGCACAAACCGCCAACCATTTAAACATATTTTTTAAAAGCCCCCCTTCAACTTTAATATTTACTGACACCGCCATGTTGACAAATAATAAATCGGATCAAAAATCTATATCGGCGTTCACCAGTCGCTCAATTTTGTAGAAATCGTTTTACCACCCCCCAACATCAAGTATCATTTCATATATTTAAATTAACAGAATAATATTTTCAAATAGGATGTAGAGATCCATGACTATAAGTAGGAGAAATGCACCTCGATATAGGATAATATGGAAATATTATAGTATAAATTGGGATAATATACAGCGCTGTGTTTCATGTGGCAGTAACCTTAAAAATAGCATGGATTTCGATTTATGTTTTCAATGTAATGCTTTTATATGTGTGGAATGTGAGAAAGTATCTTGGTGTGGCGAAATATTATGTCCTTATTGTATTAAAGCAGAGTGTTCATGTGGTAGTAGTCTTTGTGAAATGTGTCCCTATAAATGTGGATTGTGTAAGTCATTGACAGATAGTTGTTTTGATTGTATTCCGTTACCATATAAATGTGGAACTTGTTATGTCATTATTTGCGAAGATTGTCTTTCCAACTGCACAAAATGTAATCGTCTTATATATTTTTGTCATGAACCTTATGCAGTATGCAATGATTGTGGCGAGAGTATGTGTAAAGGTTGCTTTGAAGAAAACAGCAAAAAATGTGAGTGTTGTGAATGGAACAGAATTTGCTTAGACTGTATAGACGATGATGACTGGGTTTACTTATGCCCATATTGTGACAAGACGATGTGTAAAGACTGCAGTACGTATTGTGAAGACTGTTTTATAACCATGTGTCGGGATTGTTCGTCTAATTGTTCAACATGTATGGTTCCTATGTGTGAACGTTGTCTTAAATTTTGTGAAAGATGTGCGGGCGGATTGTGTAACCATTGCTATAAACAAGATACTTATCATTGCAACGAATGTAAATTACGTATATGCTCTGATTGTCTTTCTGACTATAACTGCACTATATGTGGTGAAAACGTATGTAAGGATTGTGTCGTTTTTTGTATCGGTTGTGATGCCACAATATGTGACAGTTGTTCACCGGATTGTAGTACAACCTGTTGTAACGTGGTGATGTGTGGGTATTGTAATCAATGTGCCTACTGCGGAAAGTATTTGCTTCTATGCTGTGAAAAATGGCACAGTATATTTATTGGATTTACACAGAATAGCATTGTTATTACTTGTGATGAAGCGGAGTGTATGGAAGCCTATGGAATTTAGGACTACTCAATCAGTTGTTTTTATTGTAGCATACTAATCATAGTATCACAAACAAAAATAGTTCTTGTACATTTCGTTTAGAATGTAAATAACAGAATTTCACAATTACAAGGAGAAATTCGCTTTTGATAGCATGTATAAACTTGTCAAATGGTTGAATGAGGAAAATAAGTTCATCAATGGAATTACTTGGTACACGATGGATGATATGTTTTGCAGAAATGCTGCAATTGCTGTCTCAATTTTTTTGCTGTTCATAATTTCTTAAAAATGACTTAATGTTGTAAATCTCTGTAAGTATAGTAAATATGGCGATTTTACTTTGATTTTTAACATAAGGTAGTGATGGCCAACAAACGTCACTATTCCTGTAGTCGGCAGTAACTCTGTTGACATGAGTCTCATTAATGTTGTTTTACCAGCTCCGATTTCTCCTATAATGCCCAAACATTCCCCACTTTTAACTGTAAGATTAACGTTTTTTACTCCGGTTTTCATTGACTTCGGAAATACCTTTGTCACGTTCTGCAAAGATATTACAACAGAATTCAAAAAAACTCACCTGTTTTTATCAGAGAATGAAAAGTATACGATCTTTTTATTACATAATTAGTCTTTTTAACTTCTTTAATAGAAATGTTTGACAAAATATTCACAACCACGGGGGAGAGTCAGAAGTAACTTATTAACCAATGTTTTACTAACGTGTATCGGTTTCTAAGACCGTAAATTCAAGATGGGTACCATTTTTCCGTGTTTATCATAAAAATATTTTGTTATCGGAAGGTCAAAGGTTATGATACTAAAAATTCATACCACAGTCGACTGATCAAAAAGGAAATTGGCGTCGTTCCAGAAAAACAATTCCCAGTATATTGGTTAACACCACCGGAATTTTTGTATTTTATGGGTCGACTCAGTAAAGTCCCTTCACAAGTAGTCAAGGAACGCATTAAAGAATTAATGAGTATGTTTGATTTAGAAAAAAAATCATCCACTATTTGTGGGAAGCTATCGACTTATTGGCGGAAAGTCGTCGTTTTAGCGTCAGCATTGCTTCATAATCCTTCCATATTATTACTTGATAATCTTTTTTCGGAATTGAGTATAGGTACGCGTCAACAGATGGTTGAGTATTTTCATGAAATTAAAAACGTTTCTAACCGCACGGTCGTGTTTAGTACGCACAATGCTGCTGATCTTGTGACTTTGTGTGATACTGTAGTTATTATCCACGAAGGAGTAATAAAAGCACACGGGACAATGAATGAAATAATTGAAAAAACTGGAAAAAAAACGTTTTCTCAAGCGTACAATGCTTTAATATCTTAAATATGAGCAGCAAATTTTTCATTGTGAAACGGGCTGTTTTGTGTCAAATAGGAATAGAACAAAGGAAACGAATAGAAAGTGTGAATAATAGGAAAAAAGTAAGGACGAAGGAATATGATTCGAGAGACCGTTTATGAGGTGTTACTTCTTACAAAAATGGAATTATTTTACTGGAGAATTTCTTGGAAGGCCTATATTGTTGGATTTATTGTCACGCCGCTGGCTTTTTTGATTTATAGCAGAATGTACGTTCAAGAAAAGCTTCCTGGCTTATTGATTGGAATACTTCTTTATGCCGTGTTATTTTCGGGTTTGAATGGAACAACCAATGGCTTTTTAAGATATCGTGATTCCGGTTTAATTTCGTTAGTTAAAACACGACCTTTATCAATGTTTTCTGTTTCAATGAGCCTTTCGTTGGCGGCGTTGGTTAATGCAATCCCGTCATTAGCATTTTTTATATTAGTCGGGTTGTTTGGGCAACAGTTAAAGGTAAATAGCTTGTGGATTATTTTGCCGCTTTTAATTTTAATATTATTGGTGTTTTCTCTGAGTTTAGGTGTGATAGTTTTTGCAAAAAGTGGTTTTAGCCAAAATATAGGGACAATAACCTCAGTTATCGGCTTTGCGCTTATAGGAATTCCGCCGATTTTTTATTCTATTTCCTTACTTCCACCGATTGTACAACCGTTTGTTTATATTTTCCCAACCTTGCATTTTTGGCTGCTTTTAAGCTATATTTTTGGTGTTCAATCGGAGATATCTATCAATCCATTAACATCCGTGCTATACCTCATCATAACGACTGGTATTACTAGTACACTTGCGTTTAAATGGTTAAATTGGGAAATTTATTAAATGTCACATTAGTTTGAATTTTCTTTAATCCCCGTTTTTCTTTGTGAGTTAGACTTGTCACTATATATCAGCAACGCGTCAAATATAATCCTTCTTATCTATCATAACATTTTTGAGTGACCTTCGGAAAAAAATGCTTGGTGAATTTATGGATAATGTAATGAGTCGTCGTTGGCTACAGAATCGTTTAGTAGACCTCGGCTTTTTCTCAATTGCCCTTATGCTCTTTGTTCCGTTTGGAGTGTTTCATTTTGTAGATGGACATGACGTTTCTTGGCCGGTTTTATTTGGATTTATGATTCCAGAATTTCTATTCGTGGGGCTTATTGGAGTTATAGGTTTTTTTCATCACAAAAAGAACAGATGGCATTATAATAATCCTTTGATAATGCTTATTTTCTGGTTTTTTCTCTCTTTTTCCTTGTTTTTCGTGATTTATGCGATTCATGTGATTTTTGTTCCAACGTTAATGGATTGCGTACTCTCCTTAATTTGGAACCTTAGTACTTGTCAAGCTGTGGATATTGAGGTAACATTTATTGGCCGTCTTTATTTATACGTGTTTCTTCCCTCTTCATTTATTTTATTCATCGTTGTATGCCTTTTATTAGAAATCAGCAATAGATCATTATTAAACCCGCATAAATAAAAGATTTTTCTTCGTCTGCCTCTACTCTCTTCTTTAGATATCAAGCGAACAGAAATCATCATTAAAAAACTAGGGAATATCAAGAACGCTATAAATCTGTGCGTGGGGACTACGGGATGATCGTTTTTTGTGTTGTGGAATTAGTTGTATACTGTCGCAAAAAATTTGGAGAACGTGAGACGTTATGTCCTTATATTAAATTGAAGGTATGGGCGAAACATAAAGCTGTTATTTCACACAGAAAGACAAACTCAACGGTTTTCGCTCTCAGATTTTCTTTATTCAATAAAAATGACATCAATGTTCAACTCTTGCGCTATTGAAACTTGTTTTTTGTCTGAACTAATTAATTTGTTGTGTTTTGATGCTGCAACAACATATAGGGCATCATAAACTGTAATTTTTTCTGATATTGCCACATTTAGAGCTTCATCTAAGTAAACTGTGGAATTTTCTATAGTGAGAACATCATTGTGCAGTTTTTTTAGAATTGTTAATGCTATGTGTGCGTCATTAAGTGATAATCTCCTAAATATCGTGTGATGTTTCCATATAACATTTGTAACTTCAATTAGTGCCAAATCTAAGCTATATAAATCCTCTTCAAAGAATTGTTCGATTTGTTCCCACGCTTTTTCTTTCAAAATGTATTTAGCAAGTGTAGAGGCATCAATGACTGTCACGATCTTCCCTCACATATTTAGCCGCTACCTTTTCCTCTGTAGATGGAAGTTTTTCGTGAAGTTTTTTTATTTCTTCTAACGCCTTTTTCTTTTGATATTCTTTAATTCGAGTCTCAATGAATTTTCTAATTTCTTCGCTCCAATTGATTTCTGTCTCTTTCATTTTTTGTTTGATCTCTTTTGGTATTCTAATGCTGAAAACTTCCATAAACATCACCGTATACATAATCGTATTACTAAATTATAAACCTTATTTAAGTCTTTTAATAGTCCTAAGGAAAAATCTGTCTCTTATACACATCTGACG
>WAPZ01000718.1 GCA_015520535.1 Candidatus Heimdallarchaeota archaeon | reverse complement strand
TGGTACAATCGAATAAAAAGATATAAAATTTTTCCTACCGAAAGAATAGAAAAGCAATTTACTGAGTACACAGAAACGTTAAATCAACATTGGCGGAAAAAGTAAAAAAGAGGAAAAATCAATAAAAATGTGAATAAGTTAAATATCTCCCTTAATCCACCTAATAATGAGAAAGAGAGCATATAATGCAAGCCCAAGGAACATTAAGGCTACGCCGACATCAATTAGCATAAAAAATAGTGTTTTTTCAGTACCCGGTGCTCGTATCATGTAAGGAACTGTGAAGCCAAAGCCTATAACTGTTCCCGCTAATAATATCCATCCAATTGCTGCTCTAGCCTTAGGATTAACAGAATAAATGTCTATGAGCATATAAAGCACAATAATGGCAATTAAGGTTGCAAGCACATGCCAATGACCAGTATTGAATGCACGTTCAATTTCTGTGTAGGCGTCGGTTCGATAAAGATCCAAGTTAAAGGCTACATAGATACCGGGAATGGTGACAACAAAGTTGACCCAAACAAATTGGAAATACATGCCAAATTTAACAGGATCTGAAAAAATGGCACGAATTTTCTTGGAAAGTGGCGCGGTGTCAAACTCCGTTCCGAGTTTTTCCTTACTTATTTTTGTCCAGCCAAGGATTGTTAGGATAAGTGCTGAGAGTAATAGGAAACTTGCGCCGACATTGATAATTTGATGTGCACGTTCAAAATCTGGAATGACCAGCCATGCGCCGATGGACATAATAATAATACCAGGAATCGCTAAATACAAGGCAATGCGATACCATTTTCCTTTAGGTTTCGTGTAACGAAATACCAAGAGCATAACAGCGGCAGCTAAAAGTGCAACCATAATATGGAGGTGCGAAATTACCATACGTTCAAGAATGTTATGATCTTTCCGTACTATGTCTTCTGAAAGAATAGCCTCAAAACCGTTTCCAAAAAATGAGCCAACAATGGCGCCAATAATGGCAGAAATCAACAAACAAATGGTGACAATCGCCATGTTAAGATATTCTAGATTTATCCATGCATAATAAGGACTTGTCTGATGAGTTTCTCTCTTGGGAAAAGTTTTTGTTGGAAAAATGCCAATAAGAAAGAGAACTCCGCTGAAAAACACGAGAGAAAGTGATACTAGAAAAAGTCCATGGAAAACCCAACGAAATTCAAATTCATCGAGCATGAAGGTGTTGAAGATATAAGAAAAGAGCATACCTGTTATTGGTGTCATAATGGCACCAATTAAAAGTGGCCAACGAATGAGTGGCTCTAATCGCTCGCGAATATCATAATAGTTCATCACTAAAAAGACAACACCAGCCAAAAAAGGAATCGCTAAGGAGTGATAGAGAATGATAATTCTCCCAGCCCGCTCTTTTTCATCTAACGTGATAGGTAGCAAAGGTCGTCCGACAACAGCTCTCATGGGTTCTGAAAAGGAGCCTAAAAACATTACTATGCCTAAAATGAGAAACATCATTAGAACAGTATGACCGTGATACGTTTTAAACAAAAACTGGAGAAATTCATAAAATGTTTCTTGAAAACTTGTTTTCTTTTTTACGTCCATAGTGACGCTCATGGTCTTTCACCTCATCATGATTTCTTACCTATTAAAACATGAAATAAAAAAGTGAAAAACTGATAAATAAAAAATTTATTTATATAACGGAAGGTCAATGCTCCATTTGTCCGGTATCACAATTCCAAGGACAAAAAAGATTGATACTATTAATAGCAGCAAGGGTAGCACAGAAAACACAAACTCAAGTGTTAATCCCATGGGTGGTGACGGTAATTGTGCCATCGCTAACAGTGCACCACCGGTGGAAATTAAAAGTCCCGCAATTGAATAAAGTAAGGCGGTAATTTCAATTTCTTCGGAGAAAAATCCGATTAACGGAGCAAAAACAATAATTAATCCCGCGGGCACATGAATCGCCATGATTACCATGGTTGAATAGTCTGAAAAATCGGGAACTAATTTAACAATGAGTAAAACTACCAATAAGATACCAAAGTAGACGGCACTATAAAGCCAATAAGGTTTTTCATCCCAGATACCATGTAAAGCACCGACAGCCAGCCCAATTGGAATCAATGCCGCAACAACTGGGACGAGTGGTGCCGATAGAACGTCAAAACCAAAGATAATGATAAGCACGCCGGAAGCGAATAATGTGAAAAAACTGACAGCCCAGATTAAGTGATGAAGATCTTTTTCACTGAAATAACTTTTTAAGAGCAAAAGAGTAAAAATGAGTGCAATCACACCCGTAATTCCTAATAAAAGGATGGCAACAATATCGGTTAACATTTTTCCTTTCACCTACTTGTTTTCGGTACGTTTCTTTTCATGGATGATTTTTCATTTAAAGCATTAAAAATTGCCGTTTGTTTTCACATCTGATAGAGAGAACCACCTGATTCTTTAAGTGATAAAAAAGTAATCCACTACAAAATATGTAGTTAAAGGATAAAGGACTTTCAAAAATCATCTGAAAATGCCGTTGCGTGAAAACGTAATATTTTTTACACATCATGTATAAAAAATATAAAAAAAGAAAAAATTAAAAAATT
>WAPZ01000717.1 GCA_015520535.1 Candidatus Heimdallarchaeota archaeon | reverse complement strand
TCGATTCATAATCCGTCCTTTTGGGGTGACAAATGGTGCAAAGCCAAACTCTGGAAGGA
This sequence comes from Candidatus Heimdallarchaeota archaeon, assembly GCA_015520535.1. Classification (GTDB taxonomy): domain Archaea; phylum Asgardarchaeota; class Heimdallarchaeia; order Hodarchaeales; family S146-22; genus S146-22. The sequence goes on along the minus strand of WAPZ01000717.1, from coordinate 7,981 downwards.
AAATTTCAAAAAAATTCGTCAGCAGCTTTGTTTCAGCGGGTTCAATAATTAAATAGATATCTGCCGTGGTGCAGAAAACGGAAATTAAGGAAAGGAATGGTAGGAGTTCTTCGCCTTCAACTTTAGGAGAATCGGTGGCTATGGTAATATCAACACCGTTTTTTTCTAAAAGAAAAATTGGATGATGTATTGAGAGATCATGCTCCTTTGCAAGTTTTTTTTCTAAATGTAAAGCCATACCTTTTTCATTAATTACTATGTTACCAAAATCCAGCTCTATCTTTGCATGACCGTCAATCATGAGTGGAGGGATTACATATCCGACATATTGACCCATTTTTAATCACGTTCACCATGTTTCAACCGCTATATATAATACATTCATTTAGTTATTAAGCTTTACTATTTTGGAGGTCTTTTTTTTGTGTTTAAGAGTTTTTGGAAAAATTACTAGAAGCCTTGAGTTGTTCGTTTCGTTACGAAAAAGATTTGTTAGATCGTGGGAATTTAACATTTAGTACAGCATAGATCGCAGTTTTCCATAGATATAATCTTAGTTTAACTCTATTGAAAGACACACCCGTTCAGTTTATAGCCCTTAAGATGAAAATATATCAGAAATTAAAATTTAATTCCACAGAACAAAGATATATTCAAAAAAATATCTAAAAATCGTTTACTCCCACCAGTTATGTATTCAAGGGCTTTTGTGTGATAAAACGGTATTTTTTGGTCAGAAGAGTATCTAATTCATTGGGGAGGCGAAATTCACTTGCCAGTATATCCATGAGGATCACATCATGGAATTTGCCGTACATATATCGCCCTTGGCGCCATCGACCGACATGTTGAACCCCTATTTTCTCATAGGCTTTGATAGCACGTGTGTTATATTCATAGACATTTAATTGAACGCTATTTAGTCCCAAAACTTCAAACGCATAAAATAAAAGTAATTGAATTGCCTCGGTGCCATACCCTTTTGAATGATACGCTTTGTTCCAGATACTAATCCCAAGTTCGGCGTTGCGATTAATCCATGAAACATCATGAAGACCGGTGGCTCCAATTAAAGTGTTGTCAATAAGCGTTTCAATGCCAAATAGATAGTCACTTTGTCGGGTAAAATTTTCCCAACTTCTTCGCATGAAATCTTCTTCGTCAGTTTTGGAATTAGGGCGAACTGATAATAAATAGGAGCGCAATTCTAAATCATTCCATTATTCAAGAATCTTTGGTGCATCTTCTATTTCTAATATTCTTAATCGACATTTCTGCCCTTCGATCACATTTAACACCACTTTATCTTTGAAAAGACAAATGTTAGATAATTGAAATGCTGAACCATCTGTGAATAAAGACGTAGATCCTTATTGGTGTGATGATTTTACCTACAAGAACGAAACACTCAAATTATTATAAATCTTGCTGAGAATTGAAGAGCTACTCATCATGGGACGATATTTTTATGATGTGCATGTGTTTAGGTGATTAATGCTATGGAAACAACAATTCCAGAGGAATTAGAGAATCAAGATCTGTTAGATTCATTTACAACAATTGTTGGGCACTTAGGTTTGATGGAACGCATTTTTGTTGTTTTGGGTGCTATTTTAGGTGCAGTAGCATTTTTAGATCTTATACCAACTGTTAAATTTGAATTAGAATTTATTGCTGGACTGATGCTTGTCTTTGCGATGAGTGAATTTATTGTATTAAGTATTAAAGGTATCTCATTGCGTTTGGGAATGGATAAATATCTTATATCTATTATAACGGGTGTATGTGCCTTTTTTCCCGAATTGGTGGTGGTAATTTTACTTATCCTAGATGGTGGCAGTAGTGCGCAATTTGCAGTCACTCTTATTCTGACAACAGTTTTAATTAATGCACTGATGTTAGGCATCGCCATCATATATGTAACCCGCAACGCACCCCACATTCCCTCTCCGGCTATAAGTGGATTGGAATCAGAAAATCTTTTAGGTATGATAATTTTCAGTTTGCTTTTTATGACATATTCCTTAGTAGTGGGTCAAGGCACCACCGTAGAAGTAGTTGCTATTGAATGGGTTGGGGGAATCATACTAGTTTTAATTTATGCGGCTTTTATCTTTAATTTATATTTCCTTCTGAAGAGGACAGGAGACGAGTCGGAAAAGGTTTCGAAAAAAAAGGCGTTACATGAAGATACGTTTTTCTTTAAAATAAAATTACCGGCTCTTATTGGTCTTTTTGCTATTGGAATTTTAGGAAGTACCATTGGTGGTGATTTATTATCATCGGCAATAGAGCATTCCTTAGCCCAATTCGAAGAACTTCCGCTGCTGCTTTTAACAGTTGTTATCGGTTTTTTTACGACCCTACCCGAAATTTTAATTACCACGCGTGCATTATTAGATAAGACAACAGAAGAATTAGGAATTAATAATCAAATTGTGGCAATTACACAGACATTTTATTTTCTTTTTGGTTTTTGCTTTCTTGTTGCAGCTCTTGTGGGTGTTAAATTAAATCTTTCCCCAGAATTTGCACTTTTATTTGGTTCCATTGCGGTTATTGCACTCGGCTTGAAACTCAGTATCATTGATGACCACAAAATTACCCGCATGGAAGGAATACTCCTTTTTTCTTCGACCGTTGCTGGCATTAGTTTCTTAGTCTTTGTTCTATAATGAAAGATTTTTCCTCTTTTCTTTCTTTCTTTTAAAAATTGCTCTTTTATTCATGAAAACCATTGTGGAAGCGTTTTGTTATTTCTTATTTGCTTTAAAAAGGAGAACAGCTGTTCTATGTCCTTTTTTTCTAACAATTCATGAAGCAGTTGTTTTTGTGTCGGTGTTATTTGCAAAAGTGGAAACGTCTCTATTAATCTTTTTGTTTGGGTAAGACCTAAATATTTTCTTGTATATTCACTCTTTGAATATTTGTATGTGGTCATAAATTCGCTGTCTGTCTTTTGGCGATAAAATTCTAAAATTAAATTGAAGTACTCCTTTAGTATGAGCTGATCTTCCGGTGAAATGCGTGGAGAAAAAAATATTTGTATTGGATGTGTTCGATACGGTGCTTTACTTACTAAAATACCGTCAACATTAAACACCTCTTTAATGAGATATAAACCAGCTCTTCCGTCCCGTGATCCTGTATCTACCGTCCGTACGAAAAGAATATTGTTTTTTACGTGTTCATACAACTTTTTATTCACATGAATTTCCCTTATATTGTATCCTTTTCCGCTAAAATGGTTTGCATCGATGACTTTAAGCACATATTCGCCCAGATTTTTGTTAACTTCATCTATCGTTAAATAATAGGTGACCTTTAGTGGTTTCGAGGCTTTAAAATCGCTTAAAAATTCTTCAAAATCGTTTCCCGCACGATAATGTGTTTTTGGATGCAGGATATACCTTTTTTTAAACTGTGAATTCTCAAAAAATTTAATTCCTTCAAACGTAACTGGCTCAACTTTAGGATGTGGTTTTCGCTCAAAAAAGCACAACACTACGTTAACCCCAGTGTGTTCAAAAACATTTCGTTCAAAAATATAACACTTTTTAATCCCGTAATACTTCAAAAAGTCATCTCTAATTTTGTTGGAAACTGAATGACCAAAAAGAAAATTTGAGGGAATAATGTAAATCATCTTCTTTAAACCATACCGCAAATCATTCATCAACGCTAACTGATAAAGGTCTTGATATCCTTCATTTTCACCCTTAAAATATTCTAAATAATGTTGTGTTTCTTTATGCTTCACTATATAACCAATGTAAAGATATGGTGGATTTGTTATATGATATAACGGAAATTTACTCTTGAAGAGAATCTTGGGATACGATTGGAGCGTATCATAACGGATAATATTTTTTTTCGCCAGCTCCTGCGGAATTCCGTAAGTTTCTGCGTGTTCAATCGCCTTTGCTACCATTGCCTCTTGTATATCAAATAATAACATATGGTCTCTAAAAAATCTACGACGTTCATTTTCTGGAATTACTGAAAGTATTGGAAGAATTAAATTTCCTTCTCCAGCAAACAGATCTACCCAGCAGTATTCATATAGATGTTCTCTGATTTCTGGTAATATGAAAGTTTGGAACAGCTCGATTGGCGTTAAATGAGCACCAAAGGTTCTTCGACTCTTGTGTGACTCACTCTTCTGATTGGTCATGCAGAAACCTCGACTCACATCTAATTTTGAAATTATTAATTTTTTTATGCGAATTTCGAGATAGCACTTAGAGGTTTTTTGATTAAAATTTTCTTGATAGAGTTGCGCTAGCTTTTTAAACTATGTAGGGAAGAGGATTCATGAGGAGATTGAAAATGACCACGCCGGGTTTGAACCATGCTGATGAGGAACGCATTCTCATGCCACGTGGTAGTACGAGGCATGTAGAGGCCTATGAGGAACTAGAGTTAACAAAAAGACCAAAACCACGTCTTGGTCGGCGTGAAAGTGAGCCACATTCCGCTGAAATTACTTATCTTTATGATGTGCTCACGACAAACTTTCCGCAGGATCGGACTATGTGGGATCTTCATCATTATTTTATGGTTGACGAGGAGGAACTGAATCTCCAATTTGATCTTTCGTATTTTCGCAATTTTACCTTGCCATATGAGATTTCTTCTTATCGTGCGATAAAATACGGAAACCGGCGACCCACCTTGGCGCTGAATATTCTTTCACGATCGACCTACAATAAAGATATAGGGATGACGGTTGAAAAGTGCCGACGTGTAGGTATTCCGCTGTATATTGTGTTTAATCCTTATCTTCAGCAGCCATTTGAACTTCGCGCACCTTTCCTTCGCGTGTACTATCAAGAGTCACCTGATGAGCCGTATAAAATAGCAGAACTTCGTGAAGTCTGCCTTAAAGAGTATGAAAAAGACAAAGAGGGTGCATTAGACCCTACCAAAATCATTGATGTCAGAAAGGATATTCTTCCCTTTGCCTTCGGCATTATGTTGTTGAATAAACGATACGATGGTGATCTTCCGCGGTATCGGCTGATCCTTATCAATCGAGAAACCATGACTCCATTTAAAACCAAAAGTGAGTTAGCACTTGAACGTGCCGAGGAAGAACGGAAACGTGCCGAGGAAGAACGGAAACGTGCCGAGACTGCAGAATTACGTGCTACACAATTAGAAGAAGAATTAAAAAAACTGAAAGCGCAGTTAGAAAAAGAAACACGTTAATTTTCAAATTTATGACTATTATTTATTGTTGTGCTTGATTTTTTGTAACCCTTCAAAATTTTGTTCTTTTTTGGCTGAATTTGACATAATTGTTTTTAATCTTAATTTTTGAAATATAAATTCTTTTATTTAGGGTGGATTTCCTTCATTCGATCTCACTATGTAACACTATTTTTTGTGGGGTTTTGTTGTAATATTGCCTAGACATTGGATGGTCACATTTTGTGTCTACTTTTTGTTATCATAAAATGCGCTTGTAAAATGTGCCTTAATTTTTAATAGTAGTGAATTGTCTGGTGAACTTGAAGAACAAAAAAGAATAATGTAATAGGGTGAATAAAATGGCTGAAGAAAAAATTGTGAGTGGACAAAATGTGGTTTTAACAAAGTATGATGGTGATGTGATTGTCAGGCATGGGGCAACTGTGACTAGTGAAACCGATTTAATTACCGTTACAGGTAAAATTATTTGTCAAGGCGATGCCACCTTTCTAGTCGGAGTAGTTGCTCAATCCTTTCATGTAGATGATGAAGATGCAGTAGTGACGATTTATGGGGATCTTGGGGTAGAAAAGCTCGTGGATATTCAAGGAACATTATCAGTTAAAGGCAGTATGAACGGTGACACAATTGTCGGTCAACGATTATATGTCCAAGACGATCTTACGGCGGATAAAATTGACTTAGATTCAGAATTGATCGTTGAAGGAACGATTATAGCACGTGACATTGATGTCGGTGGGAAATTGCGAGCTGGTAAAATTAAGAAATGTGATTCGGTGGATGTCGGTGGTTCAGCTGAACTTTTCAAGCCCTCTGAGATAAAGCACGTCGATGTAGGCGGGAAGTTGTCGTTACATGGTGGAGTATTCGAAGATATAGAAGTTGGGGGTAAATTTAAGTCGGAAGGGGAAATTCACTTTACAAGTGTGGATGTCGGTGGTAAATGTAAATTAGAAGGAATAGTTCATGGCGGTAAGATCGATGTTGGTGGTATATTAAGCGGTGAAGGTGAAATCGAAGTTGAAAAGATTGATGTTGGTGGTAAATGCAAGTTAGAAGGAAATATTCGGGGTCAAGTGCTTGTCGTCGGGGGAACCGCCAAACTCAGTAATAATGTGCATATAGAAACTATTAAAGTCGGAGGAAAAATTAAAGTATCTGGGAATTTAGAGGCTGAAAAAATCGATGTCGGCGGGCTCTTTAAATGCGACGCTCAGTTGAAAGTAACAGAGAAACTTTCTGTTGGTGGTAAAGCGGAATTTTCTCAAGAAATTATCGCCAAAACAGTCAACATCGGCGGTACTATCAAATTACTCCGGATGAACGCTGAAATTGTTAAAGTTGGCGGTGAAATCGAGGCTAAAGATGCTGTCATTGCCCATGAAATCGTGTTAGGCAAGAAAAGTAAAGCTCGTGGTTTATTAGTGGCTGACCTTATTCAAGTCCGCGAAGGTAGTGAGGTTGAGGCACTGCATGGGGCAACTATTAAATTAGAGAAAAAAGTTAAAGTAAAAGGTGAAATTCTCTACACAGAAGAATTACTTGCTGACCCCACCGTTAATTTCAAATATACACCAAAAAAAGTGGAAACCTTACCTAGATTGCCCAAAAGTGGTAATCCATTTTTTAACAAAGAGGACACAACTAATTGAGCTCTTGCCACTAGCACTACCATGATATTTCTGATAAAACGAGGTTCCCATAATGAAACGTCGCACAAAATACGAAATTCTGGCTACTATGCTTGAAATTCTTAAACGCTCACCAAACGGCGTTCGGCTTACACGACTGGCTTATGGGACGGAAATTCCAAATGACCGAGCTCGACAATTTTTAACTATTTTGATCGAAAACGGTTTGGCAAAACCTTCAGAAGAGGATGCACAACTCTATATCATAACCGAACGGGGTCGTGAATTTTTGTCAGCTTATTACAAAATGATTAGTTTTTTAGACTTTTTCAATGGGGAATAAAAAGAAAAAGGAAAATAAGATTACTCCTTTGTGACGGCCATAACAAGCCCATTCTTTATTTTTTTTGTCTTCAAGAATCAAATCACTTCTATAAACGTTATGTAAGATTATGAAATACCAAATTTTGCTTTTTCATCCGTCGTTGGATCACCGCAACGCTTGCAAAAGCGATCTGTTATCTGAATGGGAGCACCACATTGAAAACATGTCAACGTATTCAAATCAAAGGATGTAGATGCGCCAACTGTTGTGGTATTGGCATTTAATTGCAGCGAATTAAGAAAATTTTGCTTTTTTTGTTGAATTTCGGCAAGTTTTTTTGGATATAACGTCCAAGTGGCAAAGAGCGTTTTTATACTAATGGCAAACGGTAAAATGCCAAACGCACCACCGATAAACAATGTGAACATGATCAATGGTATGGTAAGCTTTTGTGGATTAGAAACTGCGGTTGAAATGCCAGAATAGATAGCTAAAAAGCCTATAGTTGAGAATAAAATCGCAAATATCCCACCAATGATATTAATAATCCGATTACCAGTTCCATATGAGGATGCTTGATAATCATAATAACAGATTGGACAATATGCTACTTTTTCCCGGGTCACAGTAACAACTGGGTCGTCATCATCGTATATGGGTTCGCTGTCATAAAGCCTTATTTCTACTTTATTGATATCATTTAAGCATATTGGCCTCTTACAACGATCACATGTGTTTACTGCTGTTATAGTAGGATGATAGGCGCAATTAATCTGAGTGGCGGACAATTTACATTCATCCTCATGTAATT
>WAPZ01000716.1 GCA_015520535.1 Candidatus Heimdallarchaeota archaeon | reverse complement strand
TTATTGGCATTGTACTGCCGTTACTGTCGCTATTTGAGTTTCATTTTTTTATTCATGGGCCGCTTTATATGTTTAACATTTCAACAAGGTCATCTAGTTTTTTTGATTGTTGTTTTTTCGTTTCAATTGCGATTCTAATGACAGGTTCCGTGTTTGAAGGTCGAACCAGAAGCCAAAAATTATCTTTGGAGAAGTCTAATCGTATGCCGTCGATGGTAGTGATTTGTATTGAGGGTTCAGAATTTTTGAGGCTTTCTAGCTTCTCTTTTAATGTTAAAAAGTTTTTTGTTTTTTCTTCATGTGTTCGAAACTGTATTTTTTTTCTAATTATGTTCGTTTTTGGGAAATTTTCAACTATGTGGCTCAGTTTTTCATTATTTTTGGTTAATAAGCTCATCATTGCAGCGGTGGCGAGAATTCCGCATGAAAAAGGTAAGATATCGGGAAAATAATAATGACAAGAGGTTTCGCCCGCAAAAATAGCATTTTTTTCTTTGAGAGCTTCCTCAATAAATGAATGGCCGATTCGTATCCATTCAACATTTCCGCCATTGGATAAAATCTCATTGACATAAATATCACTGGAGTCTACAGGTACAAGTATAGTTTTCTTTTTAATGAGAGTTCCCATCAGTTTTACAAAAGTCGCTGAGGCAATTGACCCGTCTAATATCTTTCCGTTCCCATCGACAAATACGGCACGGTCACCATCACCATCAAAAGCAACGCCTAAATCTAATCCGTGTTCTTGAATTATTTGTTTAAGATTTTCCAGGGGGTCAGCGGTTGGATCGGGTTTAATGCCGTTAAAGTCTAAGATGTTCTCATTCGCTTGTCGAATGACATTAATATCTATATTTTTATAATGCTGTTTCAAAAAGGGGATAATCCAACTGGTGGTTCCATAAAGGCAGTCAATACCGATGCTTATTTCATCGTATATTGGAAATTTTTGTGCCAAGAATTTAATGTATGCGTCAATGACTTTTTCTTGTAAGCTTAGTGACAATACTCGTGATTTTGACTTTTGTACCTCTGTCGTTTTTTGTTGTGTGACGCTATGATTTCGGTTCTGTGGTATGATATGTTTATTAATATTATTATTGATTAAACTTATTATTTTGTTCTTTAGTTCGTTTAGTTCGCTAAGAAAAGAGGTTCCATCGTCGCGGATGAACTTGATACCATTTACTGGTGGTGGAACGTGGGATGCTGTTATGTATACTCCAATGGAATTTTTTTCTTGATACGTCCAGAAATAACAGGCACCATTTGGTATAATGCCTAGGTATTTAATCTTTTCATTTACATGTAGTGTGTTCCCATCTATACTGGCGATAAAGGATTCACTTAATGGAAAGGAACTGGTTCGGCAATCATGGGCTACTAATATATTTTTATCGGGAAATAATTGTTTTGTTGCTTTTGCTATATAGCTGGTAACTTCTTCGTTCAACTGGTCTGGATATTTACCGCGGATGTCATAAGCCAAAAAAATCTCTTCAATTTGTTTTTTTGTTATCATTTTAATTCCAACGTTTCAATTTTTGTTTGTTTTATAAAGGGTACTTGGGAATAGCATTCAATGGATCATCAAATACGAGAATTGTGGGGCTGATGCAGATTTCAGCATATTCAACACCAATTTGGATGCCCCAAAAACTGTTAAGCCCTTTAATCCATTTTATAATTGAATAAACATTTTGACTGGATTTAAATTGAGATTTATATTCCTCTAACGCTTTTATTTTATGGATATAATATTTTGAGACGTCCACTGCAAAGTAATGTTCATTGGTAAGCGTAATGTGTTCTCTCCCCGTATAATAGTATAAAAGTTTATTGATACGGTGTGGCGCGGTATTTTTAAACTTGTATTCCCATCGAGTTAATTTTGAATAAAAAATTGCGGCTTCTGTGATAAGCTGTGCTTGGTAATGATCGGGGCTGGCCAGTGAAGTACGGCCATACGGTGAAAATACTAATCGGGGTTGTAACCTGCGTAACCATACAGCTAGTGAATATCGGGCGGATAAGTTATCCATAAGTTCTCGGTTTGGCATTGAGAGTATAACACGATCGACGTCCAGTTGCTGTGCGGCTTTTTGTGCTTCTTCTATACGGATTTTTGGGTCATCATTGTGTGGGGTTGGTTCTCCATTGGTCAGATCGATAATACATACTTTATAATGGAATTCCCGCGATAACTTCGCTAATAGAGCTCCAATGCCAATTTCCACATCGTCGGGATGAGTAGATATTGCTACCACGTCATAAGAATCGTGTTTTAAAGCGGTCAGATGTGGTTCATAATAGAGTAGGGCATTCTTCATTTTAATCATCTTCTCTAAGCAAACCAAAAATCGTGCTTTTAAATATTTTAGGTTGAAACAAAGAAGTACGTGGCGACTAATCAAAACATATAATGGCAAAAAAAATGCTGTCTTTTAGAGAGATCGTGGTGCGTCAGGAGATGAATGGTATAAATTTGGTCGAAGAAGTGACGGAAAGCATTATTACTTCGTTAAAGGAATCAGAATGGAAAGATTTAGTCTTAGTTGATAAAAAACAACTTAAATCACGGATTACCCTTAACTTTGATGTAGAACATCGGCAAAAATGGGACCGCTCTCGTGGCGATCTTTCATTTCCGTGTTTTGGTTTGATTAAATTACCAAAATCAAAAGATAAAAATGCTTCTAAAAAAATAATAAATGAAGTGGCGCAACATTTGGCAGAATCGTTAAAAAAGCTTCCATATATTTCAGATGCATCGGTGTTGCAAGGCTTTGTGAATCTTTTCTTGGATTTGGATGTTTTAGCAGAGTATTTTCAATATTTTTTAGCTGAAAATGCACGTGAGGTATTTTCGGCCATTGCTAGAGAAGTTGGCGCCAAAAAAGATGATTCAAAAAATGTAATCAACAAAATCATTATTGAACATACTTCTGTCAACCCGGGAAAACCATACCATATAGGGCATGCACGTAATGCCATCCTAGGAGATACGTTAGCTCGTGTGTTCCGTGCGTTGGGAAAGGACGTTGAGGTTCAAAATTATATTGATAATTTAGGACGTCAAGTAGCCGTGACATTTTGGGGTCAAAAGCGTTATAAAGAACTGGCTTTTGAAAATCCCCAATTGTTCTTGGAAATAGTAGGTGTAGATTCGACAACAGAATTATATGAAACGCTAAAAACCGCTTTGACAGCTAAACAAATAAAAAAAGATCTCCTTCATGGGCTTTTTTATATAATTGCTAATATGGAACTGGAGTTTTTAGAATATGTTGAAAAAATTAAAAAAGAAATCGGCGCGTTGTCGCTTGATAAAAAAGATATAAAAGATGAATCCACTCTTATTA
>WAPZ01000715.1 GCA_015520535.1 Candidatus Heimdallarchaeota archaeon | reverse complement strand
CCTTATTACCATCAAAAAAACCTTTTCGTTGAAGTGTCCAAAATAGCGCCCATTGAAGGATGAGCGCATTAAGGTACTGATCTACATTCAAATCCCGTGGTTGTTGCGAATCTAACAATAGTAATTGAAAAAAACGCTTTTTGAGGTGTTTAATTTTAATCAGAATATTTTGATCCCTATTAGCCGTCATTTAACCGCAACGTTTTTTTTTGTTCACCAAAAAAGATTTTGTATCTACATGTGATCGCTTTTAAGCAATCTTTTTAAATCCTAATGCCCTATTTGCATTTGAAATTATATTGAGGGATTTGTATGGATTATTGGAAAATAGTATTTCAAGGATCAGATATCGGTAAAGAGGACGACATCGCTATTGACTTTAACGATATCGTCTTTAAACTAGATAAAAAAGACCAAGTGCTTTTTGATGGTGAAATATTGAAAGAATTTCGCAAAAAAATCTCGTCACTGAACAATGTCCTTGTGTATCGCAATATCAAGACGGTTTGGGATCCGCTGGGTATTGAAATTAATAAATACAGAACTTTTGTGCTTATGGTCGGTGATAACACGGTAAATAACATTGAAATGTATATTTTTATATTGACGGGTGAAAAAAAACTGTTGTTAGCGGGAATAAAAACAGAAAGTGGCCATCTAGAATCAGACCTTAAGCCAAAAGAACTTCAAGAAAGAATTATGAATATATTTAACGAGCCACAAAATTACGAAATGCTTCACTTGATTACGCCATGGTTAGATCAATATGAAGTTACCCTTGAGGGAAAAGACGCGGGAACGGAAGATGACGTAGTTTTACCTTTTTATGCCGTCAATCCCGACGATTATCCATCTTTGCGGCTTAGTTTTCTCTATAAAGTTACTGTCACCGCCTTAGGACGAGAAAACTATCAGCTTATCGAGAACATTAAGAAGCTTCGTGATCCGAAGGGTAATGAGATCGATCTGGATGCGAACTATTATCTCATTGTTTCTGGTAACGTGAAGAATGAAGACGCACCAATTAATATGCTCTATTATTTGCAAGAAAATAAAAGGTTAGAACTTGTTGGGGTATATCCAGAAGAATTACTTCAAGCACTGGAATTAGACCGCGATCTTTATTTGAAAATACTCACACTGGTCTTAGAGGCACCGGACGCCATGGAATATGTCAAAATAATAATGAATATGACACAGAAAGCCATTGAAGTGGAAGAACCACGAAATGAAGCGGCTGGAAAAGGAAGTTGGGTGATGGTAAAGTGAGTTTGCTTGAAAAAATTAAAAAATATCAAAGTGATACATGGAAAATTTCTTTAGAAGGTAAAAATCCCGGCTTTGAGGATGATATTAGTTTTGACTTAAAAAATATAGAAGAAGGCCTAGTAATTCCCCATGATGTTATGGAATTAATCTTTAAACAAATGAGAGACTTTCCTCATTACGATATTGGAGAAAATATAAAGAATGTCGTCAATCCAAAGGGAGAAAAACTGGATTTAAATTCCTTTGCCCTCTTGGGAATACAATCTAAAGAATCGGATGAAAAGATAACATTATTGTTAGAAGCCTCCAATGAGACATTCTTTCCTCGTGCGGCCTATCCACATGCTATTTTGGAGAAGTATAAAGATAAAGAACAATGGCTGGAGCTATTCAAACAAATAGCTGAAAAACCAGATCTATGGGATCATGTGGTTTTAATAATACCTGTGATTCCTTTTTATTTTGCGTTATATGAAGGAAAAAATAAAGGACCAGCTGATGATCGAGAACTATTGTTTTATTCCTTTACAGAAAAATATGCCCGTGATAAAAGAATCGTGCCATTATCTGTCTTATTTGATCTGATCTGGCAATGTACAACGTTAGAACACTATGAATTTTTTGGAAATATTAAAATGCTAAGAGATCCAAAAGGAAATCTCCTCAAAGACCGAAGTTATTTTACAATCACGGCGCGACTGAATGAAAAATTTTTAGGAATTCTTTTAAAAGTGGAAAACGATGAAGCTTTGATTATTGGTGCAACGCCATTAGAATTTTTCCGCCAAATTGCATCATCTGACACACCAATTGCCGATCTTGTTATTGCCATGGCAATCGACCCCAAAATGTTCGAAAAAGTGGAAGTTGTTTTGAATTTAGGTGATCGATCCTATATTCCTGATCAAAAATCAAGCAAATTTGAAGGATTCAGTCCTTATATTTGACAAATCACTTTTTTCTTTTCTATTCGAAACGATAGCCACAATTGAAGCAATAGTTCCCCAGTCTTGGAGTTCCGCATTGAGGGCAATATTTAGGTGAGTTTGGAAACAATGGTTCTTCTTCGCCAATTATTTGTGTTTTTCTCTTAAAAAAGATGGGAAACGGCAAAAACAATCCGAGCAATAGGAAGGGAAATCCAAAAACGGCGAACAATACGAGTGAGACAATGCTGATCAAAATACTCCCGATAAAAGCCCACATTTCCCATGATTGCCATCGTCTTTCCGTTGTGACCATGCCATTCACCTCCATTTTCTTGATTTGGTGCCATTCTAATATTATTGAAATGTGAGAATTCTTTTACACCATGGATGGCGTGTAATCTTTTTTATTAGATCTTCAATTTGTTCATTGGTCACTACATTTTTATAAATTTGTTCAAGTGTTTGAATGTTCGTGGAGGTATATTCTTCTAATTTACGCTTTTGAGTTTTATTAAGTTTTTTTTGGGGAGTAAAACGTTGGCTATAGAGTTTATACCATTGAGAGAAATGTATTGGATGAAGATATTGGTGCAGCAGCGAGTTTAGAGAGGAAGCAGTTGGGGGATATATTGATTCTTTTTGTAATTTTTTTTGAAAATATAATTCGCAGACCAAAGGATCTAAGAGCTTTTTATCAAAGAATGTTATCAAAGAAGCATAATTGGAACGTAATTCTTTACTTGAATTTAGAAACAGTAAATATTCAGCTAATAATATAAAATTCCTCTGTGATTTAGGGATTTGAAGTGGTAAAAGTTCAAACATATAGTTTCTAAAGATACGAACGCCATAAGAGAGAATGTATCGACATGTAATATAATTTAACGGTGCAGAATTGAGTACTGC
>WAPZ01000714.1 GCA_015520535.1 Candidatus Heimdallarchaeota archaeon | reverse complement strand
GAGTGACAATTTACCCAACATTTACAAAAAAAATTCTTCATGTCGATACACAACAAACCAATATTGCAATTGGAATCGGATTGGTCGGATTTTCACTTTTATTGCCTTTATTCGGATATTTAAGTGATTTACCACAAATTGGAAGGAAAAAACCAATTGTTTTTTCGATGTTGATTACGACCATTTTTCTTCCATTAACAGTCGCTCCAGAAGATCCAACTTTATTTTTTTATGGCGTGATTCTAATTGGAAGTCTCCAATCGGGCCTGCTTGCGGGCGCTGATCCGTTATTAATGGATAGCATAGAAGCTCGCGTTCATTATTTAGGTTATACAGATTTAGATTTGTTTGGTATAGTGGGAACCCTGCGCAGCATCGCATGGGGCTCTGGTTTTGTAATCGGCCCATTAATCGCCGGCATTCTATTATCTTTCGTTTCAATACCATTAATGGCCATACTATTGGGCATATTTTCTTTTGTTTGGACTTTAGTAATTTATCGAAATGCACATGATTATGTAACTGCAGAAAAAAATAAAAGATAAAACGAAAAAAGATGAAAAAAAGTAGAGCAAAATAATTTCATGTCATGTGATTTTTTGCTCTAATTTCTCAAGTCGTGGGAAAACATTAAACCAAATGAGTTCTTCTAAGTCATCTCGGAAGGTTGTCCAATAGTCAGGATCCAACATAAAGGGGTTCTGCAGTTTTTGACGGATTTTTAATGCCGGTTCCTCCGATGCTAAATTCCAAAAAATCAAAATCTTATCGTACGTTAAATGATAGATGGGGTCATTGAAATTAATCTTGTTTCTATTTATGATAGGATATGGCGCTTTAGAAAAGAAAGCATAAGCGAACGCAAATGCAATAAGGGGAAAATACACAAATCGGACCACACGTTGTCCAAAAAATGTGCCGTCTGGAGCAATGAATAAACTGTAAAACCAGAGTACTAATGAAAAAATAAAGCCTAACAAGCCGATTGACGCCCAATAAATATTTTTTCCGTTATCTAACTTGAACGAATGCCAATTATTATCAATTGCCAAACGTGGTCGACCATCCTTTGTCACATAGTGGTTTTTTTCTAAAAACTCGCTTCCTGCTGTATCGCAAAAATAGTGAAACGCATCATAGCGGATTCCGTCTAAAGTCCAACCATTGTCACTTTTCCTTAAATAAACATATAGTGGCGCATAATCCATAGTATGACTAGCTGCTGTCCCTTTTGGTTGGAAAAGTAAGATTAATAAGGAAATGACGGCAATTAAAATGAATAGAACACCAATAATCGAAAATCGTAACTCTCGTCGTTGTACACTGAATCGTACTTCATGTGGATCAATTGGAATATCTCCTGGCACGAGATCTTCCGGTGGTATCGGTTCAAATTCTACTTTAGGTTTGAATATATACATCTCAGCCGCCAAAAACCAAAAAATAACGCCGTAGAGAATAAATAACATGGCATTAGTGTAGTAAAACTTTTTTTGCCGAAATAGTGTCGATGCTGAGTTCCAGATTCCTGTAAGGAAAAATATAGCTCCTATTATGGTGATGGAAACTAATGCTTGTCTAAAAGCAAGGAAACTGAATATAAAGGTTGCTAATATTCCCAAAATAAATGGTGGAAGAACGGAATACCAAAATGAGACAAACCATTTTTGCAACGTCCATATATACATGTATTGGATGCATCTTTTCTGATCATTGGCATCGGCAAGCACTCTAAAGTAAAAACCACCCCATGCTCGACTCCTTCTTTCAGAATGCAATTCTAATCCAACTAAGTCCACATGTGGTAAGAATTCTTTAGCTAAATGAGCTTCTTCTTTTGTTATATCTTTTGCGTCTTGTAACGGCACTCTAAATTTTGTATAACGCTGTCCTATGGAAAGAATTGTGTCACGCAAGCTTTCTGTCTGCCATTTAATTTCCTCAGCGGTTTTTTCAACGTAAACTGCTTTTTTCACCACTTCAGGCTTTACAACTCGTTGTTGCTGAAT
>WAPZ01000713.1 GCA_015520535.1 Candidatus Heimdallarchaeota archaeon | reverse complement strand
ATTGTGGAGGTCGATATGAGTTCAGTATTTGATCGGTTCTCTCAGCGTTATCAAGAGCGTCAACCTGAAGAAATGTCAATTCAAGAATACCTTGAAAGATGCAGCGAAGATCCATCAATGTATGCAAGTGCTGCTGAAAGAATGTTAAAAGCTATAGGCGAACCTGTAATCATCGATACTAGTAAAGACGAAAGACTAGGCAGAATATTCCTGAACAGAAAGATCAAAACATATCCAGACAGTTTTGGTGATTTCTATGGAATTGAAGATACAATAGATCAAATTGTATCGTTTTATAAACATGCAGCGCAAGGTTTAGAAGAATCAAGAAATATTTTATTCTTACTCGGACCTCCAGGAAGTTCAAAATCTACGATTGCTGAAAGACTAAAAGAGCTTATTCAAAAAGTGCCGTTCTATACAATTAAAGCATATAACAAAGCAAGAGGTTGTTGGGAAATTTCACCTATCTATGAATCACCGCTCGGTCTTTTTGATTTCGTTGAAGATGGGAAATACATTGAAAAAGAATATAAAATTCCTCGCCACTATTTGAAGTATGTTCCCTCTCCGTGGGCGGTAAAAAGACTTAAGGAAGTGGGTGGAGACCTTACACAGTTCAAAGTTGTAAAAATCTGGCCTTCGTTACTACAACAAATTGGTGTAACGAAAGTAGAACCTGGTGATGAAAATAACCAGGACATTTCAACACTTGTTGGTAAAGTCAATATTCACGAATTAGAAAACTTTGAACAAAACGATCCAGATGCATATAACTGGGCCGGTGGCCTCAATGTAACTACACAAGGATTAATGGAATTTGTTGAAATGTTTAAAGCTCCATTAAAGATGTTGCATCCATTACTAACAGCAACACAGGAAGGTCACTATAATGGAACAGAACAATTTGGTGCAATTCCGTATCAAGGAATGATTCTTGCTCACGCTAACCTAACTGAATGGGATTCGTTCAGAAACAACAGTGCAAATGAAGCGTTTATTGATCGTATTAAACTCGTTCGTGTTCCTTATTGTCTACGCGTGACAGAGGAAGAGAAGATTTATGAAAAACTGTTGAACAACAGTTCACTAAGAGATGCACCGTGCGCACCCCATACACTAAAACTACTTGCTCAGTTCTCAGTATTAACAAGATTGGTTGAACCGGATAATAGTTCACTATATTCAAAGATGTTAGTATATGATGGTGAGAATCTAAAAGACAAAGATCCAAAAGCAAAGAGCATTGAAGAATATAGAGAAGAAGCCGGTGTAACTGAAGGAATGAGCGGTTCTTCGACTCGTTTTGCATTCAAGGTATTATCGAAGACGTTTAACTATGATCCAGATGAGGTGGCAGCAAACCCAATTCACTTGATTCATATTCTGACAAATTCAATCAAGGAAGAACAATTGTCACCGGAGACAGAAGAAAAATATCAAGCGTTCTTACACGAGATTCTTGTGCCAAAATACGCAGAGTTTCTTGGTGACGAAATTCAGAAAGCATACATTGAATCTTATGATGAATTTGGTCAAAATCTGTTTGAAAGATATATTAACTATGCCGATGCGTGGATTCAAGATATTGATTATAGAGATCCAGATACCGGACAGTTAATGAGCAAGGAACACTTAAACAAAGAACTAGAAAAAATTGAAAAGCCTGCAGGGATTGCTAATCCAAAAGACTTTAGAAGTGAAGTTGTAGGATTTGTTCTACGTGCTAGAGCAAAGAACAACGGCAAGATGCCTAAATGGACCGAATATACAAAGCTTCGTGAAGTAATTGAGAAGAAAATCTTTGCAAATACAGAAGAACTTCTACCTGTAATTTCGTTCGGCAAGAAAGGAAGCAAGGAAGACGAGAACAAGCACAAAGGATTTGTCGAGAGAATGAAGAAACTTGGATATACAGAGAAACAAATTCGAATTCTTGTCGAATGGTTCATTAGATATCGCCAATATAACTAACCATGTCAAACACAATAATCGATAGAAGAAAAAATTTAAAAGGAAAAAGTATACCAAATCGAAGACGGTTCTTAGAGCGTGTACAGAAAAATGTACGAAAAAGTGTTGACGACTTAATAGATGAACACAATATTACTGATATCAAAAACAAAACAAAGAAAAGAACAGTAAGAATTAACAAGGATGATTTAAAGGAACCAAAATTTATACACGACCCGGAAACCGGCAGGGATTGGTATGTCCTCCCTGGTAATAAAGACTTCATAGAAGGAGATACAATACCAAAACCGCCTTCCGGAGGTGGTGGAGAAGGTGGTGGTTCTGGCGCGAGCGAAGACGGTGAAGGTGAAGATCAATTTGTTTTTGATTTAACATATGAAGAGTTTCTCGACTATTTCTTCGAAGCTCTTGCGCTTCCCGATTTAATCAAAAAATCAATGGTCAAGATGACCGACTACAAACGAACAAGAGCTGGATACACAAAGGACGGCTCACCAAGCCAACTGAGTTTAATCCGTACAATGCGACAAGCAAAGGGAAGGCGAATAGCATTAACAACAAAAAAGAAAAAACAATTAGAACAACTTATAGAACAATATGATTTGTTAATATCGAAACTTGAACAAGAACCAGATAATAAAGAAATTCTTGAACAACTCGATCTATTAGAAAAAGAAATAGAAAAGATTGTCAAGCAATTAAAAACAGTAAGATTCCTTGAAGAAGATGACCTACGGTACAAACATTGGCAACTTCGTCAACTACCAACAACTCATGCTGTAATGTTTTGTGTCCTTGACGTATCAGCAAGTGTTGATGAATATATGAAGCGAGTTGCTAAAGCGTTTTTTATGCTTGTGTACTTGTTTTTAACAACACAATATAGCAAAGTAGATATAATTTTTATTCGTCATCATACAAGAGCTGAAGAGGTTCCTGAAAAAGAATTCTTTTATGGTCGAGCAACAGGTGGTACAATTGTTTCATCCGCTCTTGAATTAGTAAAGAAAATTATTGATGAGAGATATCCACCAGAACATTGGAACATTTATATCACTCAATGTAGCGACGGTGATAATTGGCCTATGGATGATGAAAATGTAGAAAAATATATAGATCAATTATTACCAATAGTTCAATATTTTGCCTATGTTGAAGTTGGTTCAGAATATAGGGACGACGAAGCTGTCAGTGATTTATGGGAGTTATATACACGTTTTGCATTACGAACAAAGAAATTCCAGATGAAAAAAGCATATTATATTGACGAAGTATATCCAGTAT
>WAPZ01000712.1 GCA_015520535.1 Candidatus Heimdallarchaeota archaeon | reverse complement strand
TTAAAACAAGCTGTTCAAGAAAAATATAATGACTATTTGAAAAATCTTAAAAAATTTGTAAATGATAACAATTTGGAAATTCCTATTGATGATTTCCGTCGTATTGAATATGATTTTAAAGTAGATGGATTTGAAGATGCATATGTAGGTACAAATACACTTGAACAACAACAAAATACAGGAAAAGAATTTGATGCACAAATAGCATTAGGTAGAAGTCCAAATATAGAACACTTAATACAGCAAGTGTTAGATTCATCTGTTGAAGTAATGGATAAGGCGAAGGAAAAGGATAAAGATGGAAATCCACAAAGACGTGTAATTGCAAAGATTCAATCAACAATTGATACAGCAGCACCTTCTACCACAGAGTCTACATCTGGTATTGACGTAAAAGCGGGCGAAAACAATTTAGTGTATAAAATTGTTTATCGTGTATGGGAATTTGAACCACCAACTAGAAAAATAAAAGATAAAAAGGAAATTAATCCACAACCAGGTGAATTTATTGAATGGGATTATATCTATACGGGAAAGAATATTGATGTTATAGATTTTAAAATTAAAATGGAAATGGGCATGGCCTTTTTTCAAACTTTAAACACTACACAAAGTCAATATACTCAATCGGGGATTTTGTCTGGTCCTAATGAAGTTAGCACAACAAGAGGACAAGGTGGAGCAACTAAAGGTAATCCTGTTAATAGTTTTAATACAAATACCCCCCTATTTCCTGGAACTAATATTAAGGAAATGCTATTAAGAAATAAACGATTTCCTGTCTCAACGAATTTATATAAACAACTATTAAAACGACATGCTGCATATGAAAATGTAGGTGTTAATTTAACTATTCGAGGGAACCCACAATTGATGTCAGAGTTAATATTGATGCCATCGGAAATTGTATCAGGAAAATTAAAAGCTGCTAAAAATGCCGAATCGCCTGGTATGTCGCGTTGGACAACAACGCCCGGCTTAGCTAAATTAAATATCAAAATGCCAGCATCAGATCCTTCAACTGGAGATTTTGCTGAATCTTTTTGGTATGATGGTTATTTTACAATTTTAAGTGTAAATAATATTTTTTCAGATGGAAATTTTACACAAGAAATGGAACTTTATAGTATTCCGTTGATGGATGAATTAAGCAATGTTGCAGACAATCAATCAGATAACCAACCGTCACCTGATGAAGCAAATACAAACACAACAAAAACACAAACACAAAATGTAGCATCAAAAGTTATAGTTGAAACTCCTGAAGATAAAAATGATAAACGCACACAACAACCACAAAATACAGAAACGGAAAATGTTGGTGATGAAAAACTTAAAATTCGTGATAGGTTTGTTATTCTTAATAACACAGGGGGAGAGAAGTAACAATGGAGAGTGTATATAGAACTGTTGATAAGTCTAACAAATCCTTAAAATTAGATGGATTGTTTACATTTCTAACAACAGGGACGGTTGTAGATACTAATGATCCACAACAAAACGGCCGCCTCCGAATTATGTGTCCTGCTATGGGAGATACACCTGATAAAAAGGTTGAGACAATTCCATGGGCTTTGTACGTTTCTCCATTAGCTGGCTCAACGCATGTAGGTCCACGTGGACCTGATGACGATCCAACAAAAAATGGAACAGCGGGACCTGTTGCTTATGGAATGTGGAATATTCCTAAAGTAGGAGCTCTAGCAATAGTAGCTTGTATAGATGGTGATCCAAATTATCGTATTTGGTTAGGTTGTCTTCCACATCAGTGGCTATCTCATACTATGCCTCATGGTAGGTACACTTATCAAAAAACAGATGGCCCTGATGGTCCTCTATCCTCAGCTGAATCACCAATTCAACCTCTATATGATAACCAAACACAAGCATTCACATCACCATCAACAAATGTAGAACCTAGAAAAAGTTTTGAATTTGCAACAAGAGCGATGGATCAACAAGTATCAGGAATTGATTCTGAAGTTATTGATAAAGTGTTAAGCAATATGGGTGATGATTTAGAAGCCAATTTTACTGAAGCAGATGGTAGAGAGGGTTCTTCAACGCAAGGATACCAACGCAGTCGTATTCAACCAAATTTGAATATTTCTGATACAGGAGGAATTAACTACGATCCACAAGTGTATGCTTGGACTACTCCAGGATTTCACTCCATTTCTATGGGTGACGCAGCAACAAGCTGTAGAATGAGATTTAGAACATCTTCAGGTAATCAAATTATCTTGGATGATACCAATGAGCGAATTTATATAAGCACAGCTCAAGGAAAAAATTGGATTGAAATGGATCAAAACGGTAACATTGATATTTATTCTGATAGAAGAATATCAATTCACGCCGCTTTGGATATCAACTTTGAGACAGAAGGAGCATTTCGAGTTAAAGCAAATAAAGGAATACATTTAAGCACGAATGAAGATTTTCGTATCTTTTCAAAAAAAGATATTCATCATAAATCGGAAAATATATTTTTGGAAGCCATTAATAATATTAATGAACTAGCTCAAGAAAATGTGCTAATACAATCAGTTAATTCTGATACACGAATTAAAGCTGGAGGTGATGTATTAGTAACTGGTAGTTCAATCCATCTTAATGGTCCTGATGCAGGTTTAGCAAATCCATCTAAAGAAGCATTTTTAACCAATCGCGTTCCACAACACGAACCGTGGGGAAGAGTGATGTATTTGAACACAGATAAAGATACAGGGAGCAGTCAAGATTTGCAATTTTCTTATAATGATCCTTTAGTTGGTAGAGTTGAATTAAATGAAAATATTGATAGGGGCCCATTTTGGCATCGTTAAATACAATACGTATTAATTAATAAATACGTATTGTATAAGGAGATTTATTTAATGGCTCAAGGGTTATATCGAGGTTATTCATCATTTGAATTTCAAGCCAAGAAAACTTTTAAGTTAATAGATGTTAATTTAGTTAAGTTAGATCTGTTAAATCACATTTTCACATTGAAAGGTGAACGTGTTAATATGCCGACCTTTGGGACATTAATACCATCGTTAGTTTTTGAACCTTTGGATGAAGAATTGTTAGAAACAATAGAAGATGAATTAACTGATGTTTTCAATTATGATCCAAGAGTAGAATTAATATCCTTGGAAGTATTTCCAAATTATGATGAAAATTTAGTATCTATTGTAG
>WAPZ01000711.1 GCA_015520535.1 Candidatus Heimdallarchaeota archaeon | reverse complement strand
TTTAAACAGCGCATGAACCAGCCCAGGTCTGTCAAACGGTTACGCCATTCCTGTACAAGCTCAAGCGCTTGTTTTTGTTCTGCTTTACTCAGTTGTTCGCCTTTTTTCATTCTATCGATTAACAGGGGTGCCTTGAATAGCAGGGTCCAGTGTTCAATCACTTTATTGTCAGACCATGCCAGTGCTTGGGGTTCATTGATGTGCAGGACTAAATGGTAGTGATTGCTCATTACTGCGTAGGCACAAATATCGATAGAAAAAACGTTGGCTAATTCAGCGAGTTTGTCCACGACCCACTGTTTACGGTGTTCATAGCTTTGACCAGAAAATTCATTGTTGCCATAGAGAAAGGCACGACGGAGAGCCTGCCCCACGAAGTGCTTTGGGTACACAGCGTGAAATACAGTGGTAGTAAGGGGTTGAATCCAGGCAGACTTGGTTTTTGCGCGGTGTTGGCATCCGCGCCTTCTTCGTTCCATGTGGATTGTGAGTAGTACGCCCCGAAATCTAACGAGGATCGGTTTGGGTGTCAATTGATTTATGGGTGTCTTGGTTTTTTTGATTCAAAATTATGCTGATTAGTATTGACCAACATTACTACCCGTTTTTCTGGAGGAAAAGATGCCAATTCCAAACTAAAATCAGCGATCCATTCATCAATTGAACTCATATGAATAACTTCAGGCATAGCGATAATGTAGCCTTGAATTTCAGCTTCATATTTGAATTGAATATTTTCCTTCACTATACTCAGTTCCTTTCATCATTTTTCGTTGAAACATAATGCCCCAGATCACCGCCGAAAAAGAACAGGGTGGGGAACGGGCGGCACATTTTTAATGTTAATGTCTGAGCGCCTTTGCCTTGCTATGTGTGTTTTTTGATTTCATACTTGCTCAAAATTACACCATTATCATATACCTTACTTGACAATAAATTAAAGTCTCCAAATTTTTTACTGCCCTCAAACAATTTTCTCCCGGAGCCGAAAATAATAGGGTTTACTTTAAGCGTTAATTTTTCGATTAGATCATTTTCAAATAACGCCCCTGCTAACTCACCGCCACCGCAAAGCCAAATATCTCCGCCCTCGCTATTTTTTAAATCTTTAACGTATTCAATTGTATTTGATTTAACTAATTTCACTGCTTCAGTTTGATTGAAATCTAAAGAATTTGAAAAAACATAGTGCTTCAAATTTGGATAGGCTGGTTGACCTGCTTTTAATCCAAACTGAAAACCAAATTCGTATGTTTTCCTTCCCATTAGGACGGAATCATAGCTATCTAATGATTTAATAAAATCTTCTGCATGTTCGCCTTCCATTAAAAATCCATCAATACTTCCATCTTCACGGCATATATATCCATCTAATGTAATAGCGATATGATAGTTAATATATCTCAATTTAATCTCCTTAATCGTGTTGTGTGTGTGTGCGATACATAAATACTAAGCGGTGCTTTGGCCTACCCACTGGAACATGGCGTTATGCAATTACTTCACATGGCTTACGCCTTTATTTAGGCTTAAAACACTATTAAATTGTTCACCCTGCCATATCCTTGACAACATTGCATATAATTCTTCAGGTGGGACTACTGTGAGTATTTGTTGAACCCCTGCTTTTGCGACTCGGTAATTTTTTAGGTTTTCCTCTTTACTGTTAGTCCAGAATTTAGATGGCGTATCGAGTTTTTTTACTCGCTTTATTTCTTCTTGACTAAATGATTCATAATTAACCTTATAGTGGTCTCGATAGTCAACCTGCATCGCAACTCCTTCATCAAATCAAGTGGGAATTTTTGTTTGGTATGCCCAGTACCCCAATATTTCTCTCATTTGGGCATGCATTAACTCATGGGTCAATAAATCAATATCATTACTTTGATGATTAACTACTATATATTGCTCCCATGGCGCAGCAAATGCCTTCCCTGGGAACGTTCCTAAACCATATTTTTTTGCCTTTTCCGGTGTTCTTGTTATGACGACCACCGGTCTTGCCGTGAATGCGCCATATTCATTTATAATTCTTGCCTTTGATTTATCAAGCAAAGAAAGGACACTTTCATACTCACTTTTTTCGAAATCAGGATCTATATAAATATTTTTCGAGACATTATTAAAATCCGAGTGTTCTATTGTTGAAAGAAAAAATACATGTGGGTAAGTGAAAACAGAGCCTGTAAATACAAGGGCAACAAACCCAATTACAATTAATGACAGTTTTTTCATCTGCTCTCTCTATCCCCTTTTTTGCGCATAACGTCTAAGTATTTATACTGCGCACACGGTTCAGCACGGGGTATCAATGTCTGTTGGACTACATTGCCTCTACCAGAACAGCTGGCTATGGGGATTGTATTAAAAGCGGTGGGGCTTGTCGAAGGGTGGCAATAGCATTTTGACTAAAAGAAACCGGGGCAAAGAGCAATACTTACTAATATTAGAAACAATTGCTCTCTGACCCGGGTTTTTCAGGCACTGACGAATGACCACTAACTTTTACCTTCGGCTACGCTTGGATAAAAACCCGTAATGGCGGATATAAAGCCTTGGGGCAATACGTGGTGCAAAAATCACCGCAAAACCCAGGGCGCTTTTCTTTAAGACGCCTAGAGCGGCACACTTAAATGCATACCAACCGTGTAATGCTGCTCATCTTGAGTTTTAGAATAGCCCGCTACTGGCCCATAATGAAAACTAGCGCCCTCAATAATATATGTTGCTTCTAAATGAGTAGCATACTGAGACTCCCATTTCTCATCATGCTTTGCCCACTCAAATCCTGGTGAAATAGATAACACAAAATTCTGCCACGGGTGAACAGCCAATGTAAGCATTGCACCATAATGTTTTTCATTCGAGATAATTGTTTCTGCACCAACCCCAATAGAAAAATACTTTTGAAGCCCTTCACCCTGCAATCTTTTCATTACATGAAGGTGTAAATTGAGTCCTTTTTCCTTTTCTTCTTTCAGGTAAGCGTAGCCAATGGAAAGGCCCACCTCAATCTCTCCTTGCTCGTGTC
The DNA here is from genome assembly GCA_015520535.1 of Candidatus Heimdallarchaeota archaeon. Lineage (GTDB taxonomy): Archaea > Asgardarchaeota > Heimdallarchaeia > Hodarchaeales > S146-22 > S146-22. Next base: position 925 of record WAPZ01000711.1, on the reverse strand, counting down.
CGTGAGAGTCATATTTTTCGGGGTGTTGCTCTTGGCAAAAAACTGGCGTACTTAAAGTACCCAAACCAATGGCGATTAACATCACCGCTCCTGGCATCGATAAAAACCTATAATTCACTTACTATTTTTTCCTTTTTTTCAAAGCTTAATACATTTCAAAAATGTCGATGGGAATTTACATTGACATATAACAACAACGTTTAAAGGTATACCTGAACACGGATTTTGTGGGGCTAACGCTTTGCTTAGCGGCAGTTTAAAGTGGCGCGTTTTTGTAAATACAAAACAAGTGCCATTGTAAACTATCTGCTGAAGCGGGTTGTTGGATGCGGATTTAGCCATACAGTTCCTCAATGATCTCGAAAAAATATCTTTTAGACATTTAATGCTTCACAATTTGCCGTGAAATCATCGATTTATCTTTTACGCCGAATACGGCTGCCTATATTTTCAAGCCACAGGGCAACCTTTCCCCAAAACCACTCCAACACACGCCGGTAACGGGGGCGCATTTGCCATGTGTTTAAATAACACTCTTCACTGAAAGTAAAGTCGGTTTCAAACAGTTCACGTGTGCGTGCCGCAAAATCACTGTTTTCAATTTCCTGATTGGCTTCCAGGTTCCAGCGTAAATTCCAGCGATCCACGTTGCTGGAACCCAATGACACCCAGTCATCACACATCAATACTTTGGCGTGTAAAAACCGTGGCTGATATTCAAAAATACGCACCCCCGCACGTAACAAGGAATAATAATGCTGGTGCCCTGCATAACGTACTGCTGGATGATCTGTTTTTGAACCCGGTAATAATAAACAGACATTCACGCCGCGTTTGGCGGCTTTGCGCAAAGCATGCAATAAGCGGCGTGAAGGCACAAAATAAGCCGTCATCATCCACACCCGGCGTTCTGCATTGCGCACAC
>WAPZ01000710.1 GCA_015520535.1 Candidatus Heimdallarchaeota archaeon | reverse complement strand
GTTTAAGTGTTTCTTTGTATGGGACCTTATTATTACGATAATGAATAAATTCTTTAAAATCAATAATTTTATAGACATTTCCACCGGTAAAAATGGTGATTTCTTCTTTAGGATAGGTGCTTGTCCCCAACGTAGTGTAAGTTAATGTTGTAAGTGCGTTGTCACCCCATTCAATAGTTGCGGTAAAATTATCATTACTCACGACCTGTGCACCATCAATCCTAATACTAGTCACTTTAGGGTCTTTAAATGTTTGAACTGCGGTCAAATAATTAAACAAGTCGAGGAAATGGCAAGCCTCACCGATGACACGACCGCCACCAATTTCACGGTCTTGAATCCAACTTTCTGGTGGAACAAAAGGAGCATTGACATTATAATTAATTATTATAGGTTTGTCGTATTGTGACGCAGTAATTTCATGCTTAATTTTCTGAATAAAGGGAGAATATCTTCGATTAAAACCCACAAATAACGGCATTTTTTCAGCTTTTACTGTAGAAATAATATTTTCCAGCTCATTTTCGTTTAAACACAATGGTTTTTCGACAAACGTCACTTTGCCGGCTTTAATTGAATCAATAGCCAATTGGGCATGAAGATTATGTCGGGTAGCGATTACAACGAGGTCTATTTGAGGGTCGTCAAGTATCTCTTGATAGTTCGTAGTTACATATGGAATTTTATAGTGTCGTGCCAAAGAAGTAATATTATATCCATGCTTCGATGCCAAAGCCATGATCTTGAATTCCGGTATTTTTCTCAGAGTAGGCAAAATCATATTTCTTGCAAAGGATCCAACACCAATAATACCGACTCCAATTACATCCTTATGCGTCTTCGCTTGTGAACTGGAAATTACGTGGACTTTTCGCGAGATATACAACTGTTCTTCTTGTAAAAACCTTTTTGGCTGATATTCTAAAATAACACTTAGTATATCTTCTTGTTTCAAGGCGGCATATGCCTCTGTTGCTCGCTCAATCGGATATATTTTTTTTACCAGTTTGTCAACATTGATTTTTTTCTCTTTCAACAACTGCAAAAAGCTTTTCATGTTTCGATTTTCGGTCCAACGAACATAACTGATGGGATAATCAAGCCCTTTTTCTTCGTAAAGCGGATCATATCTTCCCGGGCCATACGAAGTTGACATTACTACATCTAATTCTTTTTTGTACATTTCTTCTCGGCGAAGTTCTAATCCAACGCTCCCAACTATCACCACACGTCCACGTTTTCTTACCATTTTCATTGCGTGATTAATAATTTCCGAACTGGGTGAGGATGCATAAATTATTGCTGCATCAGCACCATGACCTTCTGTAATTACGGTAATTTCGTTTAACAAATTTTCATCATAAAAATCGAACACATAGTCGGCACCAAACTCTTTAGCCAGCTTCAAACGTATCGGGCTAATATCAATTCCAATTACAATATATCCTGCAGCTTTTGCAATTTGAATTGCCAATGAACCAATAAGACCCGTTCCGATGATTACTACATACTCACCAAACTGGCATGAAGCGCGTCTTAAACTTTGAACAGCAATAGAACCCAAAGTACTTAAACTAGCATCTTTAAGAGAAACCTCAGCAGGAACTGGTACAACTAAATTTTGTGGTACCGCAACGACCTCTGCATGATAGGCAACACCGCCACAAGCTACGCGATCACCAATCTTAAATTTAGTGACATTTTTGCCTTTTTTAATCACATAACCAGAACTACTATAGCCAAGGGGAAGTAGTTTCTCTCGTCGTAGCTCTAATTCCTCAAGTGCTCCACGGATGCCTTTTTTTCTAACTAATTCGATACCTTTTTTTCTTGCATCTTTTTTTTCAATAACCTTTTTAACTAAATTTTCTTTGCTACCTCTTATCCTAGCTATCTCTGTACCTTTACTTATTACTGAGAACTTATTTGCCACTAATATTTCACTAGGATTACATTCAGGCAATGGAACATCTTCTACGACAATGTCTCCTTGCTTGGTAAAAACTTGCTTCATTTTTCTTTCAAACCTCAACAATTTTATCT
>WAPZ01000709.1 GCA_015520535.1 Candidatus Heimdallarchaeota archaeon | reverse complement strand
CTTTAAGTTTCTCTATGCCTTTTTCAATATTATCATAATCTTCACGAAGTAAAGTCAACCAAATTTCGACTTTTTGGCGTTCTTTTCTTATATCGGACAAAATTTTGCTGATTTTTTCTTGATATTCTTTTTTCTTCTCTAAATAAATGTCTTGATGCTGGATTTGTCCGGAACGATAAAGATTCTCTAGCTTTTCTAATTTTTCATGCAAATCTTGATATTTCTTTACATATTCTTCGACAGGCAAAGTTCCGCTTTTTAAAGCGGCTTTTTCATTTTTTAGTTGCAGGATTTTTTCTTTAATAGCGTCTATTTTTTCATCGGCTTCTTCTTGTTCGATTAGACCAATTTCAATCTTTTGTTTTATCTTGTCTAATTCTGATAAAGCTGTTTTTACTTCTAACGAGATTTCTTGTTGCCGCGTTCGACCATAAAGAAGATCCAAAACCTCTTGTGGTGGACGCTCAATCTGAAGAGTCTTTTCAGATTGAGAAGTAACGGATGACTGAGGAGTTTTCGGAAACGAGCTTTCTTGTGTTCGTGTTACTGCCACTCTTGAAGAATTTGATGTCTTTCTTTTAATAGGAAATCCACAAAAACGGCAAAATTTTGCATTTGCTGTAATTTCTGCCCCACAATTAGGGCAAATTTCTAACGCACTCATTCTCTGCACCATTAATCGTATCTTACCATTAGTTCATCTATGCTCTCGATAGAATCCTTTCTTTAAAAATATAAAGGAGCTTGCATACTAATGGGAAGGAAAAGAGCGGATTTATTCATTCAAAGGGAATGTTTCGTTTTTGATACTTTGCAATGCCAAAAACATCTGATTTAGTTAAAATTCCTTTGATAGTTGCTCCATCTGATACTAAAATTGCCGGGACATACTTTAGCAAATGAACAAAAGCGCTTAATGGTGTTTTTAAAGAGATAAGTGGAAATGGATCTTCCATTATCGTGGAAACGGGTTGATACAATTTTTCTGTTGAATAGTTCGGGCTCGTCAAAAACTCCATAACAGTACGATCGGTAATAGAACCGACATTTTTATGGTCGTCTAAAATCGGTAATTGGGAATAGCCATGCTGATTCATGATATCAATCGCTGTTCCAATAGTATCGGTAGGTTTGAGTGCTACAATATGAGTGTTCATTAAATCCTTGGCTGTGGGTTCCATATATTGTAACGAAAATAATGCGTTAAAGATTCGCCGTGCAATATCATAAGATGGATTCAAACGACCCGCCTCAATTTTTGCAATTGTAGATTGTGATACATGTGATAATTTTGCAAGTTCTTGCTGTGTAATACCCAAACGCTTCCTTAAACGTGTTATTTCTTCCAAATCTGGAAAAAAACTCATCACAACACCTCTATTCCAATTGGAATACTAGTCCAAATCAAGTATACATTCGCATAAGACGTTTAAATATTTTATGAACTAAATTTTAATATTCGATTATTAAAAAGAGATTTTCTGTAAAATTTGATGTGACTCGCTTAATTTGGCAGTTTTAGTGGATGAAAAAAGAGTTAATAAAAAAGCATCGATATTCCAATAGGAATATTATATTCGGATTTTGCGTTGTACGGTTTTCATAAGATAAAGCGTATGAAAATCTTCATAAAAACCACGATTTGCATAATCTTCTAGGCGCAATGAATTTGGAGAGAACATTATTTGGATAGATTTCACGTTTAATTTCTTAAATTCTTGAATTAAATGATTAAGTATGAAATTCTCGATTTCTAAACTTCCATCAAGGATTGCACAGCCAGCAATGTAAGCTCTTTCATGTTCTATAATAGCAACAATGACTCCAAGTAGTTCTTTCTGCGGCGAATCGGCATTTACCGCGGCTGATATAAGAATCGTTTCGAATTCTTTGCACGTTAAATTTTTCTTAATCGCCGTGGCATTCCATGGCATGGTTATTTTTGGATCTTTTTCCGTTAGACGAGCAATTTTTTGTGCCATATTGTCATCTATCTGTGTAGGATCGATCATGACGTTTTTTAATCGCCTTTTGTCATGAACCTCAAATTCGATCTTTGAATGACGGGTTAAATCAAATTTATATACGGGGAATCGTTTGCCAAGCTTAAATCCTTCTTTTAGGAAAAAGCGAATCATATCCTCCCAGTCGTCACGAATATACTGAGAAAATAACCGAGCACCGCGTTTAAATTGGTAGTCCATCAGACGTCTAAAAAGTTCATGCTGAATTTCTGTGTCTAAAAACTCTGTGCGCATCCACGGATAACTAATGTATACCTCGTGACGATCCGTTCTTTCTGCCCACCGTGAATTGCAATAGCCGATCACTTCATTATTGTTCAACACTGCAATTAAGGTATCGGAAGGTTTGCGAAGACCCACCTCATACTGACGTCGAATGGTTTTTGCCGTAATCTTTCGGCCACCCGGATAACGACTTACGATTGCATTATAAATTTTTACTTGTTCATCCACGAATTCTGGTGACCATTGACGAAAAGATACATTCTGCGTTTCCATGCTACTTGCCATCCAAAAAAAGCTTCTAATTTACAATCATTCTCTAAGTTATTTATAAATTTGGTTTTGGCAAAAAAGTTAACGATAGTTGCACCACGGCACACCGCTACGTATTAATTCGCTATTTCCGCTTTCGACAAACGGCAGATAACTCGACTGGCTCAACGTCCGGTTGATAGGCATGTAATACGAATACTCCCTCTTCAATCCGAGTTAAATTTGTCATAATTCGCTTAATAAATTCGTTTTCCTTCAGAGAAGCTTCCATTTGGAGAACTTTTTTTAAGTCAGCCTTTGTTACGGGATGAGAAGGTCCCAAAACATCGCAGTATTCCGGTCCAACCGAAATTTCAAATGTCCCGATTTTTCTGGCTAACTGAACAATTTCATCTTTATTAAGCGGAAATAAGGGACGTATAATAGGAACTGTAGTTCCATATTCCACCACACTAATGTTCTGTAATGTTTGTGACGATACTTGCCCCAAATTTTCCCCAGTCACAATTAAAGAACACCCTTCTCGCTGTGCAATTACTTCTGCTATTTTTCGCTGAATTCGCTTCAGTAACACAAAATAATAGGAATGGTCAACCTCCTGAACAAATTTTTCTAATATTTCTGAAAGTTCTATAGCATACATATAATTAATTCCTAACAACTGAGCAATTTTAATCGTCTTCTCTAAAGACGTGAGATCGGTGTATTTATAATTGGTAAAGTGGAGAATTATATGCTTAACGCCCAATTGCTGCATTAAATAAACAGCTACTGGGCTGTCAATCCCACCACTAACTAACGCAACTGCCTTTACTTCTTCCATTGCCTTCACATGCTTGATTCAATATTCGATTTGTTTTAATTCGGTACCCTCAATTTCAAAGAGAATGGGATTCAAATTTATTGGGCCAAACGGAATTGTCAAACGTTCAATCACACGACGACTTACAGAATAACCATAATGGGATAACATGACTATAAAGACCGTACGACGATCTAATTGCGGTAAAATTGAGCGTAATGATTCCATGAAATTCTCTAATTCATCTATTTCTACTTTGCGTGGTAAATTAAACACATGAATAATCCCCAAATACTTATCTGAAACCAATGCCGCTGACGGACGAATCGTTTTCAACTTATAACGAAGAATTGGCGCATAAACTAGGCGATACTCTGGAAAAAAGCCTCTCAATTTTGGTTTTATAGCAAATAAATGTTCAACACTCTTTTTTATCCAATGTCTCTCTTCTCGGGTTGCTACAGGTAAAATAGCTTGAATCACCTGCAGCCGCTCTAAAATTTGTTTTGTTTTTTTCGTCACTACTGATGATTTTCGTTTAGTTTGAGTCCCAACTACTTGAGGATTAGCATAAGGATAATGTTGAATATAAAATACCCCACGAAATGGATGATAAACCTCTATTTTACCTCTATCCGCTATAATAAAAGAATTTAGTAAATTTTCTGAATCCAATAATGCTACTATACCCCGTAAGTATTCAATCAAAGAGGTTACATTAACTTTCCAGCCTTTAGTGGCATATAATAACCCATGTTCAACTGTATAAATTACAGACTCTATTTGCTTTTCGGTTAACGAATCCATCACTCGTGTTATTTCCTCTAAATCAGAACTAAGAAGCGATTCAATGCGTTCTAAAAAAGATTTATATGGTGTTACGTTTCCCGTAAATTCTTCTAAAGAACTTTCAGGAAATTCATGCAAAAAAGCCCGTGAAATAATTTCTAAAAGCGTACGAGCATACTCTACATCGTCATACTCGGTGACTGTACATACAAAAGAAACCACATTATTGGGACTATTCTTAAATACATATTTTCGGGCACCAAAATCCAAATATGTGGGTGCATTACCGCCAATTTGTTGCGAAAATAACGTTAAAGCTGTCAAAAAACCCGCTAACAATGTTTCTTGTTGCTCTATGCGACGTGACCAACTTAGTAGTGGCACTCCTATTTTGTGAACTATATAGATTTCATCAATCACACATTTCCACCAAATAAGTCCTTGATATCACTTGTCATCCCAAAATAAAACTAGCAGCACCAAAAAAATTGAGAAATCTTATGCGTGAATGTTATATGCCCCTAATTTGTGTTGCCTTTCCCATTTCAAAATACAAATTGTCAAATTTAAAACATTTTTCAATTAATTTCGAGTTGTGGATGCTCGCATTGACACAATGTCTCATGCCCAGTTTCTGCTAGATAGCCATATCCTTCATACCTATAAATATAATCGGCAGTATAGCGCCATTTTTTTTGGCAAGTTCTACATAAAAATGTGGTTTTCCCATATACCCACATAACCGCACTATTAAACGTGTAAGTAGCAGGTGCCGCTTCTGGTCGACGCTCCATAATATGAAGCAATGCATCTGCCGGTGACATTCCCTTTATTTTCATTAAATAAGCTGCCATAATCGTCACGGAACGCGAAACACCAGCTGCACAATGCAATAATGTCCGACGACGTTCACTTCGACATAAAACTAAAAAATCAATCGCTTCACGAAAAGTTGCCGCTGGAATTGCATCACCATCGTAGAGAGGAAAATGTAATAGTCGCCAATCGTGTGGATATTCTGAAAACATCCGATCATCCAATGACACATTCAATACTGCACTGAAACCTTTTTTCTTCAGCATCGCAACGTTCCGCGCCGCTTCATAGCTCCCCACCCAAATATCATCAATTATCATTGATGCATCAAAATACATTGTCATTTTGCAAACCTTGCCGCATTTACTGAAAATTTATGTCAAAAGAACCTAAAAATTATTACTCAAGTCTCAATTGCTCCTACTTAGCATAAAATCTTAATTATGCACGTACTTTGTACATAAAAAAATAATTTTTCGTACGCATCCAGAAAAAAGGAGGAAAAATAAAAAAATGATGCTTATGTTACAATTATTTGCTCATGTTTTCTGCGGCTAGCTTGATATCTCCGCCTTGAACAGTTTTTCTTCCCGCATGTTTGGCTATTTCGATGGCATATTTAGAAATTTCCAAGCCATAATTAACTAGTAATTCATTTAAATAGGCAATAGCATCTGCTGATACCCGTTCCGCTCCAGCCATCTTCAACAATTTTTCTACTTGCGCATTAGCTAATGACAGAGGCATGTTACCTTATCACCTCAATTCACAATTTTTTTTTCCAAAATTAAAACCAATCGTAAAAATATCGAAAGATTTTAATGTGGCATATTTCAGCTAAAAATTTCGTTTTAATCTTTAAAAAACTTTCTATTTGCGGCGATTTCAAGCTTGAGATTTTATAGTTTTCGAAAATGTTGCGGCACGTCTTTTTTAATCTCTCTAGAAAAAAAATCAGCAAATTTCAACGTATCTTGTTACTTATCTTTTTACAAAAAAAAACAGATTTTTTGTCATCAAAAAGAAAATGGGGCGGACGGTGGGATTTGAACCCACGACCTAGGGAGCCACAATCCCCCACGCTACCACTGCGCCACGTCCGCCAAAGCATTCTCAGAAAGAAATTGATAGAAAGAGTATTTTACTTTTTTATGGTCATTTAGGCTTCCACTTGTCATGTAAACTTAAATCTCGAGAATTTAAAAAACTTTGTAACGGGTAATTTCTCAGTCTTTTGCCTTTTATCTTATAATTAAAACACAATACAGTTTATTTTTTAGTTATTCAAAACTATATCATCTTTTCAAACCCTTATTACTGTTAATAATCTTATTATAAGAATTATGGCAAATATAAACGCCCGAATTAACTCTAATAACCAAAAGTTTTAATATTATCGCAATTATAAGCAAAGGATCCAAAAACAACACGACGAAAATGAAGTCAGTGTTATTTGTGCTACACGTCAGAATATATGGTATCTACAAAGTCGAAACGCTAAATATTTCAACGCTCGCAAAAAAGTAAAAAATTGGGAAAAATGGGATTACTTGAACGTGGAACTTTTTCAAAGCCAGAAAAAAAAGATTACCATTCGGTAGCAGAAACCATAAAAGATTATTTTATGTACAAAGAAACAAAAAAAACTCCAGCTGAAGATTGGCGGCACGTTACCGTAATGTTTCTATTTTCCTTTATTTTAATTATTTCACCATTGTTAGTTTTAATGTGGCTTCGTGAACCCTTAAACCTTGATTTTTTTGCTAATAATGATATATTAAGTCAATTTCATAGTGGCGTTGTCTTTGTAACAACAACAGCGGTGATGTCACGTCTTTTAGTTCGAACGAGTTTTAGAGTGGGCATTCGTGGATCACTATATGCTAGTCTGCGGATGAGCAGTCGCGCCATTTTTAGAGCAACATTGGGAATAAGAACAAAAGATATAGCAAAAAACATTATGGGAGATTTTGTTCTTCCATCATTAAAAATAGGCGGGTTTCATGAAGCGATACGCGATAATGAATTCCTTAAACAAATTATATTATTGCTTATAAGTTGGGTTATTTTGTCGATTAGTTTCTTTTGGGTTTATATTACCAAGCACGGTCATGCAACAATAGAAATTGTGCTATTATCGGGATTTCCACTGATAATAATCTATTTTTCCGAATATACAGCGGCACACTTGAAACGACTCAAATATAAATTTTTTATAACCATTGATGGGACGTTCGTTCAATTACTTTTTGTGTTGGGCCAAAGTTTTGTGCCGCTGGTGCATGACATTGAGGTTGATGCGTCAATAAAAGACCGTGCATTGATTAGCTTTGTCGGATGGATAATTTTGGCTTTCGTAGGATTATTTACTTATTTCATTTTTTTGGAAACACAAATATCAATATTTGATTTTCTGGCCAGTTTTTGCTTTCTGTACCTTTTAGTAATCAGCATTCCGATAAAACCCTTAGAAGGCGCAGATTTTTGGGAATATAATCGTGTGGTATCACTAATATTGTTATTATTAGGACTTGTGTTAGCTATTTTATTAATAAATAGTAAAATTGCTCTTTTAATCTAAAGTGCGAATGTTCAGGGAAGAAAATGCAATGAAAATACAAAAAAGGAATTGGTTTAAATTTAAAAGGCTTTTGACATCCTTAGAAATACTTCCAAAGAGAGTTGATGGACGAATCCTTTTGCCGTCCCTACTGATTTTTTTGTGGCTTTTTTTGTATGATTTATTGTTACTCCAATCGAATCCTATTGATTCTGTTAGTGGCTTTTTGAACTTAATTACTAGTTTAGTGACCGACGCTATTTTACTAACAGCCGTTGGTGTTGGTATTTTTGGCTTTTACTTATTCTTTGATCTATATTTTTCTATCGTCACCGATCCGTATAGTTTTTCCAAATTAGAAATGATATGGAATGAATATAGAGAAAAACCCGATTTAAAAAGGTTTTTTTATCAGTTTACTCATTTAAAAGAGGTATTACAACCAAACAGTCCAATCCCAACCACAATTTCGGCAACACTTGTCGTATTTGGCGTGTATTATTTAATTAATCTCTTAGGAATTATCTTCGTCACAGAGTTCATTTTTTTAACGTTAAGTGGAATCGGTGTTGCAGAGTTATCCACAGAGAATGAGATCTTTTTGCCACTATTAGCCGCAGCAATTCCCTTAGGCTCCCGAGTTAGTTCTATTTTCGGTTATAAAAAAGCAGAAGAATATTCAACCATGATTGCAGAAACTCTTTTTCTACTAGCTTTAGTCGGACTATTAAGCATTATTCTACAGCAATCATTCCAAACCTTTTTCTTACGCCTATTAGAAGCAGAAAAGAAAGCCTTAGGTATTTTTCTAGCCCTTATTTTGTATTTATCAATTATCCCTTTACTTGTCGAAATTATCTTTTGGGCTTTAGTAGAAGGAAAAACGGATAGAATTTGATGAAAGTTATATTGTGGCCAATTTATGCCATGATTTGATGTGTGAATCGTTCAAGATAGAGATTTTGGCCGATTCTAAAGGCTTTCATATTTGGTTCTCGAAATTGGGGTGCCATTTCATCGATGACCTGAAAGATGTGTTCTTCTGGTATATGTAAAGAGAGTTGCCCATTTTGGGTAGCTTCTTCAAAAAACTTGGATAAGAACCCCAGTGCAACGATATTTGCTAAACGCGGAAGATTATTTTCATCTGCTACTCGACAAAAGGGAATGCGGTATAAAGACCCGGAAGTAATATAGTTTTCAGGATGAGTAACGGTATCTGAGTCGATTAAACAGATAGTGTTGTCACCAACACATTCTGCGGCACGTCCAAAGTTTTTTTCATCAAGGGCAATAAAAATATCAGCATCGTTTTCACAATAAATATATGCGATAGGTTCTGTGCTAATTACGACATCAGAAAAAATTGGGCCTCCCCGTACGCTTGGGGTGTAATCCACACTTAAAGTACAATAATAATCCGATTTCATTGCAGCTTTAGCCACAAGACTCCCCACAAACTTTATACCTTGTCCACCACGGCCAGAAAATCGAATTTTGATTTTCAATATCGTAACCCCAGTCTTCTTTTATAGTGAATCTTCTTCAGTAATCTTTTTTTTGAAATTAATTTAAACTTTTTGCCAATTTTGTGCATTGATAATCAACTATACGTTAAAAATGGTTATCGATGTAGATATGGAAGTAGGAAAAAAAGATAATAGAATAT
>WAPZ01000708.1 GCA_015520535.1 Candidatus Heimdallarchaeota archaeon | reverse complement strand
GCCTCAATTTTTGCGGCATTAGGAAGAAAATTCAAAAAAAATAATGTTGCGTTACTAAAAAGTACCATTCTTTATTTCTCTAAAGATGCACATATTGATAGTTCAAAAATCCAAAAAGAATTAAATTTTCAACCAAAATACGATCTAAAATCTTTAATCCATGATTTTGTTCAATGGAGAGAAGAACGAAACCGTCAAAAACAAAAAAAGCAATAATTTTCCCCTATTTTTCTTAATCACGCTTTTAATTTTGCAACAACATGAAAATAATACTAGAGTAACACATTGTTTTTTAAGGAACAACGTCTTTCCTTCACCCAGCACATTTTGCGACCTTTGTTTTTGACTAACATCGATTCGTGATAACCATGGAAGATCCGTTAATCGACGAATTTTTAATCTATTTAGAAATTGAAAAGGGATATTCAAAAGCCACAATTCGAGAGTACAAATATGACCTCAATCTTTTCAAACGATTTGTCCAAAAATCCCTCGATCATGTCACGACTGGTGATTTAAGGAAATTTCTGTATTATCTAAAAAAAGAACGCAATTCATCAGCAAAAACCATCCATCGTAAAATCTGTTCCATCAGATCATTCTACAAATTCCTTTCAAAGGAACACTACATTTCAAAAAATCCCACCGAAAATATCGAAACACCAAAAATACCAAAATCGCTTCCTAAAACGCTTTCTCAAGAAGAAGTGCTAAAATTGCTAAAAGCACCGAAATCATTACGTGATCGTGCTATTTTAGCACTTTTATACTCTTCTGGACTGCGTGTCTCAGAATTATGTTCCTTAAAAGTACGTGATGTAAATTTTGAAGAAGGCCACCTAAAAGTCGTGAGCGGAAAAGGTGCTAAAGACCGCTTTGTTCCCGTAGCTCCCTTTGTAATCGATCTTCTAAAACGTTATATAAAGCAACGAAATGAAGATTTTGCTTCTGATTCGCCACTCTTTCTTTCAAGACGCGGTGGCGCCCTTACCCCGCGAACCATACAACGGATGATAAAAAAATATAAAGAAAAAGCAAAAATTAACCGCCCAGTTACCCCACATACTTTACGTCATGCCTTTGCGACTCATTTAATCGAAAATAAAGTTGATATTCGTCTTATCCAAGAATTATTAGGACATGCAAGCCTTTCTACAACGCAACTTTATACACACATCTCCTTAGGGCATCTTAAAAGCGTTTATCTTGAAAGTCACCCACTCACGCAGTTATCTCGACCACTTTGACCAATAAAAGCAGACATAATTCTTTAATTACAAAAAAGAAGAAAAATAAAAAATTTTTAGCGAATGACATCCACTCTTTTAACGTTTTCAATTCCAACAGATTCTCGAATTGTCCCGCGTGTTTCAGACGGCTCAACTAAAGTGGTAATCTGATATAGAACACCTGTGTCTTGCAACACGGCGTCAATCTTTTGCATCAATTCTTTTATATCTCCCATGGTAGGATAAAATGTCCAAATGAATTGATAATCATATTCACCGATTTGTGCCGCTCCACTTTCTAGATTAACTTCTAGGGGAATTTCTTTCGAAAATTCATCTAATTTTTCCACTGCGGCTTTAATTGACGGACCTAAAAACTTGAGAAAAGTAACAGCGGGAAGTTTTTTACGCGATTGTGCTTTTTTATTATTTTCTTGTACTTTCTTGGAAATACTCGTTATAGAATAGCGCGTTCCTTTTTCCTTTGTGATGTGATCTAATATTTCTATTAACTCCATAATCAGATTCAAATCCACAGAATCGCCTTTCCACGAAACAACATAATCAAATGGCCCAATATATTGTTCGCCACCTAGAATTTTCTTTAAGAATGAGTCTTTAACCACACGTGGTCGTGTAAGCTGCGGTTGGGAAACGGCTACGTTACCAAGGCTACCAATGGTCGATTCTAATTCGTTAATGCACTCAAGTATTCCCGGACCGTAAAATCGAATATAACTCCGCATTTTTCTCTCACCACGCCTCTCTTCAGTGTTCATTATTCTTCTAGGTCTTCGTGATTTTAATAGTTTTGGTTTTTCTACATATTAACAATGACGAGCTCAATTGTTATAATGAAAATTTATATAAATCATAATTCACTTATATGACTCAAGGACTAATGTATGAT
>WAPZ01000707.1 GCA_015520535.1 Candidatus Heimdallarchaeota archaeon | reverse complement strand
GTCGTGATAAGAATGAATTATTTTACTATGTTATTGAAAATTTTAAGTAAAAAGATAAATAAAAAACATATGTCAATTTTTGGTATAGTTTTAGCCATCATAATGGGGGGACTTTTATCTGTTTCCCTGTTGGGTGTTATATCTCCAATTCAAACCGATGCAACCTTGACCACTCATACAAATCAATTAGTTCGATCAATTCAGACTGATGACAATGAAGCACCGGTCATTCATGATATATATTTTGATGTCGCTAGTGTTACGTTTTCTGGTCGAGCAAAACTTTATATAAATGTTACAGATATTGGATCGGCGGGCTTTTCGTGGGGTTGGGCGCAAGTAAACGATAGTAATAATTATAAATCGTATAGTGTCTATTTTGAATATAATGAAAGCAATGAATTGTGGTATGGCTTTTTTTATGTGGATAATCAATATATGCCCAATGGGACGTACTATGTGGAATTTATCGCAGTACAAGATTATAACGGAAATGAGCGCTATTATAATGCCAATCAAACTACCAATACCTTTTACACATATAATAAAACCTTGGGATATGATGTAGACACGGCAATTCCGATTCCAACCATAGAAGTACTTGGTACAACGCCAGACGTTGAAGATCCCATGCTATTGAATCTTTATTTTGGTGATACCGCAATTTTGTATCCGACAAATGCCTCAGTAATGCTTTTTGCCAACGTAACAGATGAAGGAATTTCTGGTATTAATTATGTCGAAGCAAAAGTAGTTGGACCATTAAATTATGTTTCAAATTACCTCATTTTTGAATATGAGACTAACATAGGATTATGGAAAGCAAATTTTACGATCAATCCTTATTGGGAAAATGGAACATATACGATTGAAGAAGTCAATATTTATGATAATGCGGGCAATGATGTGATGTATTTCGCAAACGTCACAAATTACTATGCCTATATTTTCAACAAAACAGCAAATGCTGATGAATTAGTAACCACCAATTTTCCCGTAGCAACGATTAATGTTCAAGGAACTACCCCCGATCATGCCCCACCAACGTTGTTCAATGCCTATTTTGCAGAATCTGAGCTTAATATAAATACCACTGCTCATTTTTATGTGAATATTACTGATATAGGGGCAGCTGGTATAGCCAGTGTGTCTGCAGAGATTTACGATCCGTATGATAATCCGGTTGACATTTTAGACTTTGATTCGTATATGAGTGGCAGCAATTGGACTCTTCTGGTTGCTAATTTTACCTTAAAAAACCAGTACGGCGCGAATGGCTTATATTATGTAAAATACATCTGGATTACGGATTATGCTGACAATTGGGCTTATTATACCGCCAGCGACAATTCTTCTTACTATGAATACACGGATAATTTTGTTAATACCACGCAAACCACATTTTTAGCGGCAACTATTACGGTGACTGGAAATACCCCAGATTTTGACCGGCCAGTCTTGTATTCCATCTGGTTAGATCAAACTAACGTGACGTTATACCAAACCGTGCACATCTACCTTAATGCAACCGATGTGGGTGTTGCTGGTCTTTCTAATGTCTATGTTGAAATTAATTATGTATGGGATCGCTCCTATTATACCAGTGCTTCATTTACGTTCAATACTACCACCGGACTTTGGGAAACATCAATATATTGGGACGACATTGCTTTAGAAAACAAAACACTCTTTATTGCCTTTATTTATCTTGGAGATAACGCCGGAAATGCTCGAGAGTACTATGTAATTGAAAACTCTCCCTTTTATTATACTACAGACGAAAATTACAATCAAGTAGAAACCACCATTCCAGTTATTTATATTACCATCAACCCGCAACCCCCAAGTAGCTCTTCTTCAACTAGTGTGACAAGTTTCCCCCCAGAATCCACAGAAACGACAACTACACCCACCCAATCGTCAACAAGCACTACCACAAATGTTCCACCACCAGTCGTCACTTCATTTGCCGATCCAATTGTGATATTCATGTCACTTGCTGTCTCAACCACCATAATCATGTTTCACAAGAAAAAAAGAACCTAACAAAATTTTTTACTTTTAATTCCTCTCACTTTTTTTCAAATGATTCAAATTATCTTATAAATCGTAGAATGACAAACATAAAAGGTGGACACTCGATTTTTTGGCGTTAAAAAATAACCACAAGATCTCATCAAAAAAATTTTCTACACATTTAAATCGGCACATCAAGATGTTTGTTCATGAAAAATTCTTATATTTTTTTCAATTGTTTCTTGAACCTCAAACAATAACATATCCAAGCTGTTCAAATCAATCCACGAAGATCATCATTTTTCAGTCCTCAATTTCTTAATAAAAATTCTTTCAAAAGAAGAGCCATGAACCAACAAAAGAATTCGACGAATCAATGAATAAGGAGTTAATCACCGCAAATCATTCTCTGACGGAGAATTGTAATTTTTTATCTTTCAAAAGATCATTCACTTTTTTCTCTCTATAAGGAAATGCCTCTGGGTTTTTACGGGATCTTTAAAATCGGATCTAATTAGAAAAAAATAAATGGTGGTGAATATTGAACTGCTTAGAACATACATCGAGGTTAAAGTATGCGCAAAAATAAGATGAAAATAATTGGACTCTTTTTTGTAGGTGCCATGCTTGTTTTTAGTTTAAATTCTATAATAGTTCCCAAAATTTGGTGGAACAACTTCAATGTGGTACCGGAAAAAGCTTCCACGGAAAATCAACCACTTATTCCCACCAACGATCAATCTACAACCAAAAGTAAGGAACAAAGCACAACAACGGCACATAATCTTAATAAAGCAAGTAAAAGTTCTCAAACAGTAAGAAATGTGGATGGCACACATTTTTTAAGGGCCTTAGAAAAAAATGCCCCCATTCAGCAGAAAAATAAGAACTCAAACATTAAACCCGCCCAAATATGGCATATCAACGACACCAAGACCTTTGTCGCCAGCAATTTCACAGATAAGAGCAATTATTATGTGAATGCAACGCTCCGTGCAGCCTCTGAACGGGCTCTTATTTGGGTAGATGACAATGACTGGCAAACAAAAGTAACTCAAGAAGACGCTGACTACCTAGCACAAAAATTCACAGAATATTATCCAGTTATAACAAATTTCTTTGGTGAACCATACGATGTTGACGGCGATGGCATTATCAACGTGAGTATTCTTTTAACAGAACTAGATGGTTGGGCAGCGGGTTATTTTTGGTCAACCGGACAAAATCTGAATGGAATGACAATGTTTTACTTAGATAATGATGCGGGTATTGAAGGCACGTATGATGACACCTTAGTTCATGAATACCAGCATGTAATCCATAATAATAAAGATTCTGATGAAACCGCATGGATAGACGAAGGCGCAGCCGACTTTGCTGTCTTTATAAGTGGCCAACTGGAAGCTAAAAACAACTTAACATGGAAAATTCCCTATTTTGAAGACACACCGGGCACGTCCTTGACATATTGGGATTATAATAGCGATTCGCATGATGTACGAATTGATTATGCCAAATCGTTTCTCTTTATGCTTTATTTATCCGAACGTTACGGCGGTTCGCAAATTATAAGTTCCTTAGTGAGTGAACCGGCAAATGGCGTGCAAGGCGTTCAAAATGTATTGCCTTCTGGCGTGAGTTTTCAAGACGTCTTTAATGATTGGGCATTAGCGGTCTATCTTGATAATCCCAGCATAGCTGACGGTCGCTTTGGTTACACTTCTCTGGATTTAAACACCAGTTATCGCGGCATCATTTCTGGTAATGTTTCTTCTACAGTAGCTATTGAAGATTATGGCTTTGCAGCCTTTCTTCTAAATGCCAGCAACGGTGGAACGTGGAATATCACTATCGACGGCGATAGTACCACTTCCTTCAATGTAACTTTAGCTACGTTTGATGTAGACACCCCAACCATCCAATTTTTAACGTTAGATGCTCAAAATAACGGAAGTATTCAAATACCCGCATATGGCAAAACATTATTTCTTATTACCCGAGACGAAGGTTCTAATGGTGACTATGGCATATCTCCAACTAAATCAATGGCTTTTTCTGTTGAACTTCTTGAAAACACCGAATTAACAGTTTATGGGCCCTCAGCCTTCCCAGTTTCGAATGGCTATCTTAATATCAGTCAAATTGCTCTTAAAAATGGAACAACTCTAGTCACCGCAGCAAATATCTCTGGTGTAAGCATTATTGATAGTGAAGGGCACTTTACGGAACTGACACAAGCTTTAATTTATGATAATTCCCCAAATGTTCAGAATTGGACGGCAAGCGCTTTAATTCCCTTAGAGTCGTTACCTGCTGGCACGTATTATGCCCTTGTATACTTTGCCTTAAATAATGTTGCGGTTCAAACTACATTTGTACTTCCTTCTATTACAGAAAATACCACGTATTGGACTACACTCGTCACTGCTGTAGAAAATTTTGGTGTTTCCGGTGAATATGACATTCTAAATATTTCAACACACCTTACTGAGGAATATGTATTCATAAACCTTGGACTTCGGGAAAAACCGCAATTTGGCGATGGCATTCACTATTACAAAATTTATTTTGATTCAACAACCGATAGTGATTCTTTTTCTGACTTTGTAATCACACAATTTCCCACTTTTGCCAATCACTCATTCATCTATAATTATGATACTAGTGATTATTTTCCTATTAATACCATAATTTTAGGGAATTCTGTCATATTCAAGGTCAGCCTAAGTTTCTTCGGAAAGTACCCGTCTACAAACGTCTGGAGTTATTCTTATTCTGGTTCTACAGAGAAAGACTCCACTTTACCAGCCAATTTCTTAGTCTTTTCAACTCCAACTTTTCTAAGTACCCCCGATTCAATGATTAAATTCGTAGAAGGAGAAACTACATCAATATCATTGTCTTGGACGGTTGCTGACAACAATCCTTCCTATTATCTCCTCTATCTCAATAATAGTAAAATTATAAATGCCACATGGAACTCAAATGACGAAATAACCTATATATTCACGAATACCACCGTAGGTAGTTACAATATCACATTAGTTTTTTATGATGACGATGGCAATTCCGCAGCGTTTGAAGTACTAATCACCATATTAAAAGATACTATAGCGCCAGAATTAACGGGATCTTCAGGTTCACTAACAATTACACAAGGTGACACCACACAAAAACTTCAGTGGCAAATTTCAGATCTAAATCCCGCGTATTACACTCTTTATCAGAATGAAACACTGCTAGTAAATCAAACATGGGATTCATCACCCGCTACAGTAGAATATTCCTTATCATCACTTGATGCGGGAACGTATGTCTTTAATTTTACGGCGTTTGATAAAAATGGCAATTTCAATTCTACAACTATCACTGTAATAGTAGAAGCATCGCCGCCGTCTAGTTCTTCAACGTCCCCGACAACCACATTACCTTCTTCTGGCGCCACTACTACACCCAACACAACAGAAAATGCTACCAGTTCACAAGAACAAACGTCTGGAAGTAATCCCCCAGCACAAAGCACAACCACTCCCGAAGTCCCCACACCCGGCTTCACAGCGTTCTTGATATTCCTTGGCTTTTTATCGATACTCTCCATTCGTTTAATATCTAAAAAGAAGAGAAAATAATGCCTCTCCTATCATTTTTCCCTTCTTTTTTGTTCTGGCGGATTGTCATGAAGAAGGAGTTACCGGTCAATAAGATAATGCTGTAAATAGTAAGAATTAATAATGTTCCAGAAAATAAAAATAAAATTATTGTAAAAGAGCGATAAAGCGGTTGATATATTTTTTCCATGGACGTGGTAGGGTGTCAAAAGTAAGGCTTTTAGTGTCGATATCATAGACGCCAGGATTTATCATACGTGTAAGCATCCAACGCGCTTTCCAAAAACCCCATCGCAAATCATGACCAAAAAAAACGAGTGGACTGGCATTAGGATATTGTCGATGGTAGAACCAAAAAAGAACTAAGCCTTCTAGAAATTCTTTTTCCCGATGTAAGCGTAAAATGGCTCGAATCGAACGAAGGTAAAAATCACTTTTATTCTTAAGGTTCATTTTTTTTAATTTTTTTTGTAATTGAACGGGTTCCTGCATCGCTAGTTCATCCGTCCATCCTTTCTTTCAGGTGTGTACATATTGAGTTGCTCCTATTTAAAAAGGTCACTGTTCGTGACTTGCTTTTTGGTGACAGAAATGAGGTCATAAAGGGTACGTAAGTGTCCGTCCTCATTCCAAAAAAGGGTTATTCACAATTTAACACCGTTACATGACTCTATTCATATATTTTTCTCAACAATAATTTTGTTAGAAGACCACATTCTCGGTTTTTGTCGAACAGGATCACAATGGTTTATTTTACTTGTTTTTTTCATGGATTTTAATCAAAGAATTTAGCAATTTTGGCATCTCGGGTGAATTTCCTTGTGTTCACAGCCTTGAGACTGCCAACAGTTAAAACAAAAGAACATATTAAATAGTTCATCACATTCATCACAATAGTTGGCACAATTCCAGCAGAGAAGTGTCTCGCATGCACATTGAACCATACAATTTTCTATGCAAAAATATCCACCACAACACGAACAATCATAGAGACAATTTGGGTTTGAACAAACGGCACTTTTGCAATCGTCGCATTCCCATAGGCATTTCAGACATACTTTCCCTCCACATTGCTCACATTCACCTAAACAGTCAATACAACAAATATTTTCGCACAAGCAATTGTAACATCTCTCGGAACAATTAGCACAAATTTTTTTGTTACAAACTGAACAAACATAACTACAATCAGAACAAACGGGTTTTTTTTCGCACTTTTCACACGTACTCATAGTGGTTTCACATGTATCTAACACACACCATTCACAATCATCATCATAATAATAATTATATTTATGACAGGTACATGTACAAACGTTTTTACTACAGAGGATACAGCTTGCTTTTTCAAAGCAATTCTCGCAAAATGCCAATCCAACATCCGTGATTGAACCCATACACTCATCACAAAATTTCATTTCGCAATCTATGTCTTGACATTCGATTAAACAGCTTATACAAATCTCTTTACCACAGTCGAAACATTCATTTGTGCATTTAGTACATGATTTATTATAACATTCTTCAGATTCGCATGTCTTTAAACAATTAACGCAAATCTTTTCTAAACAGCCGATGCACTTGTCAAGGCACATGGTGCACACGACGTTGTTACAATTTTTGCATTCCACATGCTTTCGAGAACATGACGAACAAACTGCATGTTCGCACAAAAAACATGTTAAAAATGTGTCATGACATCTGTAGAGTGGTTTTTTGCATTCACTACAATATGAAAAAGAATGTTCGCAAAGAGTAACGTCACAAACCTCACAAGTAACGAGTTGGATACACTCCGTGCAAGTTCCCACGAGTTCATTGCAGAAAAAGCACCTCTCATAACACTCTTTACATAATCCATCCCCACAATGACGACATTTTACTATAATACATGTTTGACACAAGAAATCCCCACATTCACATTCTTCCATACATTGTTGGCATGTTACAGCGCCGCACTGAACACAAAAACTCATATCAGCGAGTTTTTCAATATTATTTTCGCAACACTTACAGTAAAATTCACTTTTCTTATTGTTCGCATCTAATATGCTAGCACTCACTCCGGATCAACATTTGCTACTTTTATATTTCTCGTCTTAACGAGACGTTTTATTTTTAATTAGGGGGGTGATTAAAAAAATATTTAACTGCAATTTTCTTTTAACGAATAATCTCATGATAAAATAAGCAATTTTATAACAAATTCTCTGTTTGACCATGAAAAAAGGAAATAATATGGAATCAACAGTTTTTATT
>WAPZ01000706.1 GCA_015520535.1 Candidatus Heimdallarchaeota archaeon | reverse complement strand
TACAGAAACAATATAAGAATAAATACATAAAGATGAATTTATCTAGATGTATAATGAAAAAAGGCAAAAAAGGGTGTTTTAGTTTACTTTATTAAAATCGGCCTTTAAAAAGCAAAAAAGAGGATATTATTGATTAAATTTTTCTATTTTTGCCATTTCATCCCGTGAAATGACGATACGTTGGACTTCAGATGTGCCTTCGTAAATGGATGTTATTCTGATATCGCGATAATAGCGTTCAACATCATAGTCCGTAACATAGCCGTATCCACCGAGAAGCTGGAGTGCTTCATAGCATACCTGCTGTCCCATTTCTGACGCATATAATTTTGCCATACTAGCTTCTTCGCGGAATTGTTTACCAAGGTCTTTAAGCTGTGATGCGTATAAATACATTTGTCGGGCGGTGCTGATTTTTGTTGCCATATCAGCCAATTTAAATTGTGTAACTTGGAAGTCAAGGATTCTACGGCCAAATTGTTTACGTTCAGCCACATAAGTGGCAGCTCGTCGATAGGCGGCATCCGCAATTCCGACGGCTTGGGCACCAATACCGATTCGACTGGCTGCTAATCCATGCAAAATGACAGAAAATCCTTTATTTTGTTGTCCCAACATGTTTTCTTTTGGTACTGGAAATTTGTCCATAAAAATTTGACCGGTACCAGAGGCATGCAATCCTAGTTTTTCTTCGACTCGTAGGATTTCAAATCCCGTATCAGACGCACGAGTATCTAAAATAAAAGCGGTTAACCCACGAGAACCTTTTGACGGGTCGGTGGATGCCAGCAAGGAATAGAGGGTTGCAAGGCCAGCATTGGTGATAAAAATTTTTGTTCCACTGATAAGAAATGAATCACCTTCTTCTTCGGCACGAGACTTAAGACTTCCCAAATCCGATCCCGAGGTTGGTTCTGTGTAGAGAAGTCCACTAAACACTTTTCCTTCAGCCAGTTCGGGGAGATATTTCTCTTTTAGCATGTCACTTCCAAACTTCATTATATACTCGGAAACTGTGGCTTGTAATAGTGGAATAAGTGAAATACTGGCGTCAGCACGAGATACGCGCTCGTGAAAGGCATGGACGACAGCGGTGGGGAGTCCCGCACCACCGTATTCTTCGGGAATCCCTAAACCCAAAAGCCCATTATCAGCCATTTTTTTGACAGCATCAAGTAATTTTTTGGGATAAATTACCTTTCCATCTTTGATATGTACTCCTTCTTCATTCCATTCGCGAGCATAGGGCTCAATATCCTTTTTACATAGTTCATCCGCCATATTGAGTATGTCTTCAGCTATTTCCAATGTATCTTTATCAATCTTAAGGGTACTGAGCGCTTTAAGTATATCTTCCATTCCTTTAACCTCCATGTCTTTAAATAGGCGTTAAATAAAAAAATAGATACATGTATCGGTACTTCTTTGGTTTTACATCATGCAAAAACCATTTTTTAATGCTTTGTCTGATAATTCTTTCTACAATTTTTCTCTTGTTAATTTCTTTGTAAAGGAAATCTCAGCCATGTTTTAAAAAATATGACGGCAACTTAATCTATTTTCATTAATGATAATCACATCAACGTTATTAAGAATGGAGAAAATGTTTTTACCCAGAATAATAAAAAAAGAGCTTGAGAGGGAATCACCATGCAAGCGGTAAATTATGAAAAAGTAGTTGAAGATTTAGTTGTCCAGTTATTAGATCTAGCAGCAACACGACTCCCCGAATATGTGAAATCCGTTTTATATAAGGCATATGATCTCGAACGTGATAATTCACAGCTTTTGGCTATTAAAACGAACTTTGAAATGGCAGAAAAAGAGCATTTACCTATGTGTCAAGACACGGGAGTCCCGACGTTTTATGTCAAAATTGGCTATGATGCACCAATGGAGCTCGTTAAAGTTTTAACTACTGCCATAAAAAATGGCACCATTCGCGCCACACAAGAAGTTCCTCTGCGACCCAATGCCGTTGATCCTATTAGAGGTGGAAACACCGGAAATAATACCGGAAAGCACATTCCATGGATTAATCTTGACTTTGTTGAGGGGAATTACATAGATATTATTGCATTACCGAAAGGTGGCGGTAGTGAAAATATGAGCCGTCTTGGTATGCTTAAACCCGGTGTCGGTCTTCCGGGTATCAAAAAATTCGTGATCGAAAGCGTGTTCCACGCCGGTGGTAATCCGTGCCCCCCAATTGTTGTAGGTGTCGGGATTGGTGGCGGTGCTGATATGGCAATGAAATTAGCAAAACTAGCAATCCTTCGCCCAATCGGTGAACGACATCCCGAACCTGAAGTGGCAGCAATCGAGACCGAACTTTTAGAGAAAATCAATCAGCTAGGAATTGGTGCCATGGGATTAGGTGGTAAAACTACGGCATTGGATGTTAAAATAGAGTACGCCATGCGACATCCAGCCTCACTTCCGGTGGGTGTAGTGATTCAATGCTGGGCTGACCGCCGGGCACATGCAAGAATTTATCCCGATGGAAACTTTGAAATTTTGTCCCATAAAGTGTAAAATGAAAAATAAAAAGAAAATGGAAAAAAGAGGTGTACCAGATGGCGGAATATCGATTAAAAACCCCAATAACGGAAGAACAAGCAAGAAAATTACGTGTTGGCGATATTTTATATATTACTGGGAATTTAGTCCTTGCACGTGATGAAGCTCACAAAAGAGCACTAGAATATGCCGAAGAAGGTAAGGAATTACCAATTGATTTCAGTCAATATGTCTTATACCATGCCGGACCTGTGGTCAAAAAGATGCCGGATGGAAAATGGAAAATCATCTCAGCCGGGCCAACTACTTCTTCTAGAATGGAAATCTTTGAAGACAAATTTATAGAAAAATTCAAAGTGCGAGTTATTGTAGGGAAAGGTGGTATGGGCGATCGTACTTTAGCTGCGCTACAAAAATATGGTGCGGTCTATGCATCATTCACAGGTGGATGCGGGGCTTTAGCTGCCGTGACCATGAAAGAAGTTGTTGACGTGCAATGGCTGGATTTAGGAACACCAGAAGCGCTATGGATTCTTCATGTGGAAGACTTTGGTCCTTTGGTTGTTGGTATGGATTCTCATGGAAATTCCATCTATAAAGAAGTTTCTGAAAAAGCCAAGCAGAATCTGGAGAAAATTTTGGCAACCATCACTTAAAAAATATTATTATATGATTAAGATTTAAAATAACTCAAAAATTCTTTTTCAATTTCAAATTCTTTTTCTCTTATTCTTTTTTCAAGCACGTTTCGCCCAATACCCGGTGCTTCCCAGTTAACTGCAATATGTCCATCATTTTCCACATGCACTTCGGGATCAATGATATCCTGGTGGAAATATCTTTTACTGGCTGAAATATCTCCCGGATATTTGAAATTCGGCAATGATGCCAGCGCGATGTTAATCAATCGCCCAACACCAGTTTCTAACATTCCACCACACCACACCGGTACATGACGCTCCATTGCAAGATCATGGATTTTGATTGCCGCATTTAATCCACCAACGCGTCCGACTTTAATATTTATAATATCACATGCACCAATTTCGATTGCGAGTTTTGCTTCCGCTGGGGAACGAATTGATTCATCTAAACAAATTGGCGTTGTTATTCGGCTTTTAAGCTCTTTATGTGCTAACCATTCGTCTTTTTCGAATGGCTGTTCAATCATCATTAACTCGTACTTATCTAGCTCACCAAGTTTTTTCATTGAGGCTGTGGTTGGAGGATATGCGGCGTTTGCATCGACCATGAGTGGAATATCACCGAAAGCTTTTCTTATTTCTTTTACGGGGTTAATATCCCAACCGGGCTTAATTTTGATTTTGATTTTTAAGTAGCCTTGGTTTAGGGCATGTTCAATTTTTTGTAACAAAATTTCCATTTTGTTGATTCCCAAGGAAATGCCGACTGGAATTTTTCTCTTTTGTCCACCTAATGCCTTTGCTAAAGGAATTTTTTCAGATTTCGCGAACAAATCCCATATTGCCGCTTCAATTCCAGCTTTTGCGAATGTATTTCCTTTAATATGCTTGAAAACTGCTTCTAACTCTTTTGGATGCATGATTGTTTCTTTTTTAAGAAGTGCCGGAATTAAATATTTTTTTTGGATATAATATGCGCCCATTAATGTATCTTCGCTATAAAGCGGGTCAATTTCGACGGCAGATTCACCCCAGCCTATTATGCCATTTTCCTCATGTATCTTTACCAAAATAGCATGTTTATAAGAGGATGTTCCGAACGAAGTTGTAAAAGGGGAGACTAATTTCATTTTGACTGGTAATAACTCAACCGTAGAAATTTTCATTATTTCACATCCTTCAAAAACCCATAATTTGGTTATATAGTTCTTTTTTTGCTAATACGTAATAATTTCTTCTTGTGTTTTCTTCATGCGTGCTTAGATAATCACAGACAAAATAATTACTTTCTTTAAGGTAAAAGTTCATGATTTTACGGAATTTAAAGCGCCAGTTTTCAGCTAAGTATTCAAATTCTCCACTGGGATCTTTAAGATATTTTTCTGCAAGTGTGCGGTAATTTGACGGGACTTCAACTAATATATAATCTTTATCGGTTTGTTTTTCCCAGTTTATCAGTTTTAATGTGGGTACTTCGTTTACATACTCATGTTTGGTGCGTGTTACAATTTCAGCATCGTATTCTAAATACCACGCCAAATTTGCTCTTTTTTCGTTGAGATAGTTGTCAACACGCTTTGTGTTAATATGCCATTCCAATAGAAATCGATCTGTTGGACCTAAAGCACGATAAATTGCGATGTCTCGGGGCATGTCCCCATAATAATCTTCATAAAAATCAAACGCAATCCCACCAAGCTTATGGAAATTCAAATAAGCATTGGGGGCTAAAAGTGGATCGAATGTCCAATCAATTATTTCTATTCCTTGAGATAATGCCAATTCACGATGATATTTTTTTAGGTGAAAGCCTACGCCCAGATGCTGAAATAAGGGATGAATACCCATTTTATGACTGTGATGTCGATTAGGAAGTCGCGGAAGAGCAAAAATAAATCCAATCAATTTATTACGGAATTTTGCACCTATAATAGCGCCAATTTCCGCTACCACTCTAACTTCGCCAAAAGGTAAGACTTCGCGTTCATTGAGCTCCCAAACCAATTTGTCTAAGTCCTGGAGTTCTCTGAATTCTTCAAACGTAGTCAAACGCCCAATTTCCAATGTTATGCTTTCCGACAGATTAACAGATTTGGAATTTTCCATTTTCATCACAATTTCCGCTGATTTATTTTCTACTATTAAAAATAGTGGATATTTCTTACAGTTCCGTTTAGAAAAATACATCCTAGCGTTTCAAATATGTTTATGTGCATTTTTTTCTTTTGTGCTCATTTTCGTAATTAAGCTTTTTTGCCGTTATCGTAGAGAATTCACCCTTATTATTTGATTTATAAGATATACTCGTTTTTACATTAGGAATAAGTTTTTTAAAGATTTGGCGAAAAAGTAGTTTGCCATTTAAAAATTTTTGTGAGGAATATGGACTTCGAAAGTGCGTGGGCAAACACCTTAAAGAATTGGATCTTGGATTTAGGGTCAACCATCCGTTTTCTACGAAACAAACATGGTTTAGAGGCAGTGAATGCATATATGGATTTATATATGCAACGGCAAATAAAACGAATAAAAGATGAACTTAGTGAGCGGTTTCTTGATTTTGATCCAAAAAAGGTGCCTTTAGAGTCTTTTGTTGAGTTAGTTTCTCGTCAAGCCGAATATCTTTCGATGACACATACTGTTATTGAAATTAACGACAATCATGCTTTAGGATATGTATTACATTGCTACCCTTATGATTTGGCTGAGAATGAAGGTCTGATTCGGTATGGTTTTCCTTGTAAGTTATGGTGCCAGCGTTTTTTAAGTAGTTTAGGGGAAGAATTCGGTTTTGTTGCAAAAATTGAGCGTACAAAGGATGGATGTCCCGTTTCCATTGTTAAAAAGGAAGCGTTGCATGCCAGTTCAGTTGATGTGTTTGAAAAATTTAAAAAAGAGAGATTCGAGGATTATCGGCGTTGACTTCCACTAACAGGTGAGAATACATCTTCAAAGGATAATAAAGAAAGTAAATTTCCTTGTTCTGTGAAGTATTCTTCTATTTTTAACTTAATTTTTGCTGAGGTTAAAATTTGGAGGAGTTCATCTCGACTTAAAGTTAATAAATTGATTCTTTTTGCTAAGGAATCGGCAGCTAGTGAAATCATAGTATACACTAAAATTCCGCGTTCGATGGTTGGTGAGGCTTTGATTGCACGTTCAAAATAAATGATCGTATCAACTCCTAACGCACGTCGCCAGTCTTTAACAACTACACCGATATATCGTTCTTTTTTTGCAGAACTTTCTTTTTGTTTTTTTATTGCAGTAACATCCTTTATAATATTATTTTCTGCTGAACAAAATGTGTCTTCATTGGACGTTTCTAGGTTATCCTCGTGATGTGGGGTAGTTGAAGGGTGTTCGGTGGTAGACGGCTCATGGGTTTTGCTGGGAAAAACAAAATCGTAGTGATAGCGCCACCCATCCGTTCCAATAACCACATAATTTTTTTCGTATTTTATTCCCTTACCAATTAGATAAAGTTCAAACAGAAGTTTTAAAGGGTATTGATGGAGGTTTTCAAGCCACATTTTTTTAAATCCACCCGCCACATATATTTATTTTAAATCTATTCATTTTTTTACCAATTTCGTTTTTTCTAGTATCTTTTCATCTTCAATTGGCGACTGTTGTCGCAACATTAACTG
>WAPZ01000705.1 GCA_015520535.1 Candidatus Heimdallarchaeota archaeon | reverse complement strand
ATGTATGATTATAACATTGTTTCTTAAATATTATTCGTTTTTCTTTTGACGCATGAGAAAATAAATATTGAGAATAATTCTTTGTGATTTCAGTAAATCCATTGATTTGAAATCTCCCTTTTAGGTGGTATTTTTATTTTTTTCTTCCTTTTCAAATTCTTTTAAGAGTTCTTTTTGCCGTGGATTAAGAGATTTTGGTAAAACCATTTTTATTCGGATTTTTTGTGGCTTTTTAGTTTGTTCATTTTGAAATGTCAAAATTGTGTCTGGTGCGGTGAGTTCCGGGATGATACCAGTAAGCGTTCCTTTAGAAGTCTTTAGACGTATTTTTCCACCCAGTAGTAGTCTAGTAACGGGAAGTGGTACGTCTAAAACATCTTCAACAATTTTTATTTCTAAAAGAAGATCACCGGGTGGAATACCGACATGAGGGCTGGGTTTTCCTTTCCCTTTCAATTTTAAAATTTGACCGTTTTTGGTGTTAGGTGGAATGGTCACACTTAGTGTTTGGGTTTTGATTATGAAGCCACTGTAATTGCATGCCGTACATCCATTTCCTTGGCATTGTGGGCATTTTTCTTGTGTTTTGGCTTTGATTTTCTTTTTTGTGCCATTTTTAGCTTCTTCGGGTGTTAACTTTAACTGAATTTTGATATCTTCACCTTTTTGCGGCATTTCTTGCTGAACAAAGGTTTGAAAGCCGCCACCACCAGGAGAACTTGTAAAAACTCTCCAAGTTCCGCTTTTTCCGCCACCGAAAAAATTAGCACCGAACACTTCCTCAAAGATTTTGAATGGATCAAAGTCGAAATTGATAAAATTCTCAAACCCATAGGATGACGCTTGTGTTGGATCAAAGGCGGCATGTCCAAACCGGTCGTATGCGGCACGTTTTTCATCATCCGAGAGAACAGAATAGGCTTCGGATATCTCTTTAAACTTTTCTTCAGCTTCTTTGGGGTCCATGCCTTCTTTACTTGCACGGTCTGGGTGATACTTCAACGCTAATCGCTTATAGGCTTTTTTTATCTCTTCTTTAGTGGCATTTCGTGGTACACCAAGAACTTCATAGTAATCTCGTTTCAATAAAAGTCCCCCCACTAATTAGTCTTTTTTGTCTGCATCATTTCTCTATTTGTGACATTTATTGCTGTATTTAAAAAACTTCAGTCTTGAATTATTTCAAAAACTTTTTATTTTTCTATCTTTAAAATCACATGAGAGTGCTTTGGTGCAGCAAGATGGCAATAAAAATATCGTTGCAAGTCTTAGGATTTTCGCCTAAGCAAGGCTTAGTCTCTTTATACGAAGATGATTTTACTGGTATTGTTAAAGACCCCTCACAAGAAGTCGTGCTTTCGAGTTTATTCCCGAATTATATTTTAGGTGTAGTAACTCAGGGCGGTGCTGGGATTACGGGTCTTCATGGACCATTTACAGTGGGAAAAATACCCAATCTCTTAGCTTTAGCCTATGTCTTTTTTACAAAGCGAAAAAGTTCTGATTCACAAGAAGAAGATTTTGGCTTACTGATTTGCTATTATGATTCTACTTTAGATCAATACATTACACCAACTACTCGACAACAGATTTCAAGTGCCTTGGAAGGATGGAAGTCTGAAATTTTAACAAAGGAGACTATTACGGAGCAAGATGTGAAAAGACTTCGAAAAATGCTTATTGACATTTTTCAACAAGCACAGAGTGAAATGGTTAAAGCGTTGTTGCAACGCGGTGTCGGTACCACCTTAGCCAATAGCCTCATTCAAGTAAATTCGATTTTAACTGAACGGAAAAAATCCCTCAAATTGGCAATATTTAGTGAAAATCAGATTTTGGATATTCTTAACCCTCTTATTTTCACAGCTTTATTTGAAATGCAGCAACTCCATAAAGCAAATTTTGTATATTCTCCGACTTCAGCTTCATCCATCAATTTTGGTAATTTTGAACTGTCTTATTTTCCTTATGTGAAAGTGCAAGTCTTAGAACACACTGATGTGTATATTTTTGCCTTTCCTCCGCGAAAAGATATTCAAAAGTATTTTACAAAATTTGTGGAGTTCCATGACTGGAGCAATTTTCATTATCCCACGTATTTTCTGTTAGACTCTAGAGGAATTGATCTTTTAGAATTAGAAAAGACCCTGGTAAAAGTGAAAAAGAAAAATAAGCGTTTTGATGGAAAAATCATCCCAGTCGAATTTTCGCTAAAAGATGAACAATCCATTATGTCTTATCATATTATTGCCAATTTACTCGTAGAAATCGCGTTAACGTTCGTCTAGTGTAATAGCAACAGCTGAAAATTGTCATTGGATTGAATAGGTTCGGATTTCCTGGCTCAGAACCTGATATTAGTTTATACCCAGCGTCTGTCCATGCCGAGGTGCCACCTTTAAGATATGATACGTTAGTATATCCCATTTTTTGAAATGCTAAGGTGGCACTTTTAGAAATTCCACCAAAGGGACAGTCACAATAAAAGATTATTTGATGATTTTTTTCAAGGTTCAACAGCCGTGTATCTTTGGTTACATTTTCATAAGGGGACCAAATTGCGGTAGGGATGTGCCCATCAACATAATATTGCCAGTCTCGCACATCAACTAGCGTATAATTTGCTTTGTTATTATTGATGAGTTGGTAGAGTTCATCAGCTGTAATAGTTGGACCAGTGGCAGTGACATTTGGTGGTAGAAGAATAAAAAAGAAAACAACTGTTAAGATTATGGTGCCTGTTGTTAAGACAATGCCACCAATTAAAAATTTGTCAAAGGCATTGAGTTGGTTAAATTTTTCTTTAAGACTCATCATGTTTACCCCGTCGTTAGTTGTTTTTCGGTTGGGGTAATTATTCTCGTAATTCGTTTGGAAATCGTTTGGTAGCGTTTCAATAGACGTGAACTAGCTGGATAATTTTCGTTTTCTAGGTTGGTATAGATTCGATAGGCGCGTTGTAATTGGACATTTGCTGTGGCACTGTCACCTTTTTTAGCAGCTGCAATGGCCAGGTCGATGTGGGCATCGAATTTTAGGAGTAGATTGCGAATGTACTGTTTAAATTCACTGAGATTAAGGAATGACGCCGCTTTTTTCAGCAATTCGCTGGCTTTTTCATGTTGTCGATATTTGCGATAGAGGCGTCCTTGTGCTTCAAAATAGAAGGATAATGCCCAATTTCGCAGCTTATGCATTTTTAATGGGCGGAAGGCTATATTAGCAATGCGAAATGCCGCTACTGATTGTTTTGGATCAACCTTAAGAAAGAGAAAACCGCGTGTATAGTTGAGAAATGCCGTGGTATAGATTTGTTGGAAGGGAGACCCCTTTTCTCGTGCTATGGTAAAGGCTTTTTCCCACGCTTCGATTTTTTTAAGGAGGTGTTTGTATGAGATAGATTCGGCATAGCTTATGGCATCTTTAACATCATCGGTTTTTTCTTCTAGTTCACGTGAATAGAAGACATCTTTTTGATAAGGTTCGCCTAAAGGAGTACAATATTTTCTTAACGTTTCAATAGAGTCAAGATATAAGAGCCAAGGACCAAGATCATCTTTAAAAATATTTTTTACCCGATAACGTGCGTCATCTAGGAAAATGAGATCTTCAAATTCGATAGAACGGATTATTTCGAAATTAGAGGGTGGAGGTATTTCTAAGATTTCTTCTAGTTTTGCTTTATATGAGTCCAGTTGTTCTTTTGATTGAATTGTGATAGCTTTTCCAGCACCTTTATATCCAACAATCGTGTTTTTAAACATTCGCGGGAGGGTGTGTGTAATTTTTCTTTTGATTTTTGGTTCTACATCTATTGCATGTTTTAAGAAGCGCAACCAGTTTTCAAAGCCTTCTCGATGAAGAATAAAGGTAGCAACGTGAAAATAAAAACTCCATTGATATTCATTTTTTCGAATTTCATTTACTAGTGTCTCATAAGTCCATTGATTTTTTTGATACATGTGAAAATATTGTTGTTCAGGGAGATTATATGGAAGATCAATATTTAATTTGAAATTAGTTTTAATTGTGCGCCCTTTAAGGATTCCCATTATTTTTAAAAAAGGTGGCAATTTTTTTTGGTTAAATTGAATGAATAAAGGGAAACTCCAATTGTGATATTCGGGAAGAATTATTGGAGTGGTCATTAAGGGTCCTTTAGGAGTACCCGGTTGAACATCTTTCAGTTCGATAATAAGAATTTCATCGGATAGATTTTTAAATTCAAAAAAAATTTGGAACCAATTTCCTT
Organism: Candidatus Heimdallarchaeota archaeon; assembly: GCA_015520535.1. Taxonomy (GTDB): domain Archaea; phylum Asgardarchaeota; class Heimdallarchaeia; order Hodarchaeales; family S146-22; genus S146-22. The sequence continues at coordinate 1,134 of WAPZ01000705.1, read as the reverse complement.
GAAATCGCCAAGTCGGATCAAAAAAGTCAATTTCTACTTCTATATAGGAGTTAACATCATACAAACCTCTTCTTCTCGCTGCCATGCTATCACCTTTTTGTGCGGGTTGAAGACTTTTCTTTGTAAATAGGCATTGAAATCTATGGCGTCAATTCTTCTAGTTGAATTTGTGTACCACTTCTTTTTCCGTTATTTAACTTTTTTGCACAATTTTTGCGATAGTATCTTCATTTTAATCCGTGATAATGTCTTTCAATGCTTTAAGATATTGGACTAAATCTGAAAGCACTAGTTCAATTTTCCCACGTGGATCACTATCTATAATGAGTAGAATACCTTCTGAAATTCGATTGATAATTAAATTTGAGGTTTCTGAGCCCACTAATACATATTTTGTCTGAAATAAATTTTTTGCATGTACAACTTCTAAAATCTGAATGGCACTCACTAAGATGTCCGAATTCATTCTTAAACTATAAAGGACATCGCCCGTGAAACTTAACAACGCCGCACCGCGTACGGCTTTAATATTTTTCACAATGCGGTTTAGTACTAGTTGACTAGCTTTTAATGCTTGTTCGGGGATAGAACGTGTCTCACCAAAAAGTACCTGCCGAACATGATAAGAAAACGGCTTAAATTGTTCAATATCAATCATGCCATCAATATTTTTTATTGTTTCACCATATTCAGAGATAAAAAGGCTGGCAAGCGTTCTTAATTTGAATTCCAAATCTAGCGGTGAATATAAGGACGAGGCTAATACACTAAATACTAAGCCATTCTTTTCCACAAACGATAACTTAACTGTTGTCATATCAACGGTTCTTAAATCCGATAATGCCGGTTGTGCTTGCGCGAAACTGAATAATGCGCTTAAAAAAGCCGCAACAGCGGTTGGCTCCATTTCTTCCAAGGGTTGTTCGGTCTCAACATCTTGCTCAAAATTCTCATAATAATAGGGATTTCCACTTTCTTTTTCAAAAATAAAAAAAGATTTAATCATTTTAAGTTGACTATCATTAAACATCGGCTCACTCATTCTTTTCACCATATAATGTTGCTCAACGGAGGGAGAGTATGTCCATAGTTAACTGAGTAAAGGCTTGTTCCACATTTTCTCCGGTTTTCGCT
>WAPZ01000704.1 GCA_015520535.1 Candidatus Heimdallarchaeota archaeon | reverse complement strand
GACAGTAGGCAGTAGACAGTGGGCAGTGGGCAGGGGCCAGTGAGCGAGTGCTGATAAAAACCTCAAAAACCTATAAAAAACCATCAAAAACCCCCACAAAAAACCTCCGTTCGTGCAAGTGTTGAGCGCAGCGGCACTTGCAAATTCTCCTTTGTGCGGCAAGTGACGTCTCGCCAGGCTCGACTCAACACTTGCCGGAACGGGAAAGCCCCTCGCCGCTCATGTTGGCCAGTGACGATGAAGGGTTAATGTTAAACACTAAAATTTTTGGATCATGAAATTTTTTAAATTCCCTCAAGCATTTTATTTTTACTTTATGGGTGCTTTGCTATTTAGGGTCTCCTTAAAAACTCAATTCATCCTGCAAAACGAGACTAAGTCAGGTTACTGCGGTCAAAAGTTAAACGTCTATTTGAAAAATCTGCAAGTACCAAATTGACAAATCTGCCTGCAACCTCTGTCACAAGGCCTTCTATAGCCTTATAAAGACTGTTTACACCCCGTAATAAGTGAAAAAATGAAAAAATAAAAGCCTGGCTCAATGTGAATACATTGAACGCAAGCAATAGCAAGGCAATTGAAGCATAACTCGTGTCATCTTTTTTCGTCTTTATGCAATCCAAACCGTATTTGATTTTTGCTACCCCAAACTTTCCTTCTATTTCCGAGCGCTTGTTTTGAATCTTTTTTCTGGCTAATTTTTCAGATGTACTCATTTTGGGAGGCCGACCTAAAGGTGCCCCATAGTGTTCTATTCCTTTCTCCTTTAACCATGCTCTGTTTTCACGAGTCAGATATATTCGGTCTACCAAAACACAAGACGGATAAAACCCAAACAAACTTCGGTAATATTCAATCGCAGACTGTAAACGACCAGACTCATTGAAGTTCTCATAATTCAAATACTCCAACAGCACAAAACCATCTACTTCCATTACATTCAGCTTTGCTCCAAATTCTGTATCCCTGCCATTTTTCCCACGTTTTATCGGACGAACATATGGCTGAAAAACACTCACTATCCTGTTGTCTATTCTTTGTGTCCGGTTTTTGTGCATCTCCAACTGCTGACGATATACTTCCTGTATGATCCAAAAAGTCTTCCAATGCATTTGCTTCCAACATATCTCAATTCCACACAACTCCAACTTATCCAACATCCTCTCTATGTGCTTGATATTACGACGCAAGTAGGCTAATTGATGCTTTCTTTCCTGCCTTTGTACCTTCTTGCTTTTGTTGCGCTTTTTTGAAAATCTTACATAGCTCTCCTTCGCTTTTCGCCTGTATGTACGGGGCTTCTTTGACCACAAAGACTTATTTTGGTTGTACAGCAGGTCCAACAAATTCTCGCTCAATTCCCGACTCGTAGCAACCAAATTTACATCCGTAGGATATTTAATGTTTTGAGGTGCTACCGTCGCATCCATTCGCACCATTCCCTTATGCGTTATTTCACCTTGCTCATTTCGCTTTTCTGAACCTGCATCTTTCAATTCGCCTGCCCCCTCGTTTTTATCTTTTCCCTTCCCCGGCTTACCCGACTTTTTCGCTGGCTTTTTCTCCTTTTTGCTATGTATCAATTTTAGCTCTTTTGCCCTTTTAAGCAACATTTCATTCATTTTATTTGCACCTTCCAACCCCAAACGCCTACGCAGAGTCACAAATAAACTAGGCGTAAACACCTGTTCTTTCTGAAAAGCCGGAAGACCTACAAAGTACTGTGCATAGATATTTTCCTGAATATACAATATCGTCTCTTCATCGGGCAGGTTCATAATGTACTTCACCAACAACGCCCCAAGTACCACCCGCAAATCAATGCTGGCTCTGCCGTTTGTTTTGCTCATATTTTTTTGAACAATCAATGCAAAATCATCCCAAGGCACCAATTCAGCCATTTTTACCCACCTGTTTTCAGGATCTAAATTCGTCTCAAATGGTGTCTTGAATAAAGACAACTTCCTTTGGCTCGAAGGTGTATAACGAATCATAAGTGCAAGATTTTTCCCGTAAGATAGCACTTTTTCTTGCACTTTTCGATTTTTGAACCCTATAAGTTTTCAACAAAACCCTTTATTTTCAGGCGTTTCAAGACGCAAGATGACTTTTTAAGGAAGCCCTATTTAAGAGAACTTTCAATTTCTACGAATGTACAGGTCACGACCCAATGAGCAGGCCCGTCCGCTTTATACTCACAACGGTGAAGCCCCTTTTGACTACTGTCAAATCT